>CANKCX010000069.1 GCA_947480375.1 Actinomycetota bacterium | reverse complement strand
TGCAGGCATTTCGTCGAACTTATCTTTTCTGGGTGATTGTCTGCGCTCCTCTTGCTGCTACAAATCCAGATTGGTCGCTACTAATTATTTCTGGGCTGCTTGGGCTTGCTGGTGGCATGCAGATGGTTTTCTATTGGGAAATTGTTGAAGCCGTTCGGCCAAAAGGAACTCCAACTACTGCAATAGGTTGGCTTTGGACCTTTGAAGGAACTGCGATGGCGTTAGGTTCGACAATCAGCGGCTACATCAGTGAAGCCTTCTCCCCTAGATACTGCTTGGCAGCTATGAGCATCTGCGTACTAATTGGCTATGTAATCATTTCTAATGGCCACAAATTATTGAGTGCAGCAGATCGCTTGCCAACACAAACCGAGGACGAAGAAGCCTTAAATACTGCTTTAGATAAAATTAATTAATGTGCCGCTAAATCCCAACTAGTTCCAATTCCGATATTCACATCAAGCGGTACCGAAAGATCATATGCACTACCCATTGCTTCCTTGACCAATTTAATTAAATCCTTCTCTTCTCCATCTGCAACTTCAAGAATCAATTCATCATGGACTTGCAACAAGAGCCGCGACTTCATGGAATTACGCTTTAAATTATCGGCAACATTGAGCATCGCAACTTTAATTATGTCGGCAGCTGAACCCTGGATTGGTGCGTTAAGCGCCATGCGTTCGGCAACTTCTCGCCTTGGACGATTATCACTAGTTAAATCTGGAAGATAGCGACGCCGTCCCATAATCGTTTCGGTATAACCGGATTCGCGCGCAATAACTACAACTTGTGCTAAATAATCTCGGATCCCGCCAAAACGCGCGAAGTACTTATCCATAAGTATCGCAGCATCAGTTGGTGAGAGATCTAATTGTTGAGCAAGTCCATATGCAGATAGCCCATATGCAAGACCGTAAGACATCGCCTTTATTTGTCTGCGCATCTCTGCATCAACGCCATCTGGCTTTACCCCAAAAACCAATCCGGCAACTGTTGAGTGAAGATCTTCGCCCATTTTAAATGCCTCAATTAAATTGGCGTCTTTTGATAGATGAGCCATGATGCGCATTTCAATTTGGCTGTAATCCGCCGTTAAAAGGGTTACAAATGGTTCTTTCGATACGAAACAGTCTCGAATTTTGCGGCCTTCTTCAGTGCGTACTGGAATATTCTGAAGATTTGGATTGGTTGAAGAAAGTCGCCCAGTCGCGGTGACCGTCTGCTGAAAAATTGTATGAATTCTTCCATCCTTAGCCGTTGCTTCGATTAAGCCATCAACCGTTGTTGCAAGTTTGCTAGTTTCACGAATTCGCAGCAGGTGCTTAAGAATTGGATGTTTAGTTTTTGCGAAGAGCCAATCAAGACTTTCAGCATCAGTTGTAAAACCAGTTTTAATCTTCTTGGTTTTAGGTAACCCTAAATCGTCAAATAAGACTGCTTGTAATTGCTTTGGCGATCCCACATTAAATTCTCTGCCCGCCTCTTTGTGCGCTCCTGCAGTCTCTCGTTCCACTTCACCACGGAAGAATTTTGAAAGTTCGGCTAGTCGCGCAGAATCCACGCCGATCCCAATCATCTCCATCTTTGCCAATTCAGCTTGGACCGGAATTTCTAAATCGGTCAAAAGTTTGGACATTCCACGCTCTTCTAGTTCCGCCTCAAGAAGTGGCACCAGTTTAAATATTGCTGGTGCGCCCAAACCATCAAATTGTGAGAAAAGAGATTCTTCCTGTTCGGCATTTACGATCCCCAGGAATCGTTCGGTCAAATCTGAAAGTTCTAAGTTTCGTCCTCCGGGATTTATCAAATATGCCGCGAGCTCAGTATCAAAAACGATTCCAGAAATTTCAGTGGTTCTAGATATCTCCTTGGCGCCGTGCAGATATTTCGGCAACTTGGCATTTGTAAGCCAATCTCCAACTTTGGAATCTCTAACTAAAAAGAGCGTGGCTTCATCCGTTGCGACTGCATATTCCAGAATCTTATTTTCAGGTGCGCTGAACTCGATTGCAATTGGATCGGTTCTGCCCACTAGCAACTTCGCCAAATCATCGGCTGAAATTTCTTTACTGACAATAGATGTCGTCTTTTTTGCGGTTTTTGTTTCCACTACTTCACTAGAAGATCCGCTAAGAATTTTTACGCGATCCTTAATTGCTTTGATTTCCAAATGATCTAGCAACTTATTTAAAACTTCTGAATTAACTCCGTTCCAGAGCAATTCATCAATTTTAGTTTCAATTGCCATATCGCTACGAAGGTGAGTTAGTTCGGCATTTAGTTCAACACTTGCTAAGTTCGCACGCAGTGATTCGCCAACTTTTCCACCCACTTTGTCGGCGCTTGCAATCAGCGCTTCCAAGCTTCCATATTCGGAGATCCATTTAGCAGCGGTTTTCTCTCCGACGCCTGGAATTGATGGCAGATTGTCACTTGGATCTCCGCGCAGCGCCGCGAAATCTGGATATTGCGCTGGGGTCAAACCGTACTTCTCCTCGACCGCATTTGGAGTCATTCGCGCCAAGTCTGTAACTCCGCGCTTTGGGTACAACACAGTTGTGTTTGCATTAATCAATTGAAATGAATCGCGGTCACCAGTGCAGATCAAAACTTCAAAACCTTCAGCCTCTGCCCGCTTAGCCAGAGTCGCAATTATGTCGTCAGCTTCGAAACCTTCAACTGCAAAAGGTCTGATTCCAAAACCATGAACTAAATCAAATAGAAAACTTGTCTGGGATCGAAATTCATCTGGCGTTGCTGAACGGTTGGCTTTGTATTCGGGAAACCGCTCTGACCTGAAAGTCTTGCGAGATACATCGAATGCTGTGGCAATGTGAGTTGGTTTTTCTGAAGAAATTAGATTGATTAACATCGAGGCGAAACCGTAAATCGCATTGGTGTGTTGGCCAGATGAGGTTGCAAAATTTTCTGCCGGAAGCGCATAAAAAGCCCGATATGCCAGCGAATGGCCATCGATTAATAAAATCCTCTTAGTTGCGCTCATTTCCGGTGAGTCTATTGGTTAGACTTACCAACATGGATGATTTCCTTGAAATTCTAAATAAGCGTGGCAGTGGTGCACTTGGCGAAAAAATGGGAATTGAAATTCTTGAAGCCTCACCAGAGCGACTAGTTGCAAGAATGCCGGTTGAAGGAAATACCCAGCCAATGGGTTTGTTACATGGCGGTGCAAACGTCGTACTAGCTGAGAGCCTGGGCTCGATTGGTACCCAACTACATGCCGGTGTCGATCGCCGAATCGTTGGTCTAGATATCAATGCAACGCACCATAAGTCAGCTACATCTGGCTTTGTTACAGCAACGGCAACCGCGATTTCACTTGGTAAAACGATTTGTTGCTACGAAGTTGTGATTGTTAATGATGCAGGCGAAAAAACCTGCACTTCAAGAATTACTTGTTTGATACTTGCCCAGCGAAATTAGTGACCAGCAGCGCCAGTGCCAAGATATGCAGCGCGAACATCTGGATCATTAAGTAGATCTGATGCTTTCGCCTCTTTAACAACTTTTCCGGTCTCTAGAACATAGGCACGGTGTGCGCGTTGTAGCGCTTGTTGTGCATTCTGTTCTACCAGAAGAATTGTTGTACCAAGTTCAGTATTGATCGTTGTAATGATCTGAAAGATATTTGCAATCATCATTGGCGCTAATCCCATTGATGGTTCGTCTAGTAACAAAACTTTTGGACGTGCCATAAGTGCGCGACCAATCGCCAACATTTGCTGTTCGCCGCCAGATAAAGTTCCACCGGCTTGCGAAGTACGTTCTTTTAGGCGTGGGAACAAATGATAAACGCGATCTAAATCTTCTTTCATCTCGCTCTTGCGATCCTTGCGATTGAATTTACCCATCTCAAGGTTTTCAAGAACAGTCATGCCAGGAAAAATTCCACGGCCTTCCGGAGCTTGAGAGATACCAAGATCTACTCGTTCGTGCGCAGGAACCTTTGAAATGTCTTGACCGTCAAAGAGGATTGCGCCGCTAGATACTTTGCGCAGACCAGAGATTGTCTTAAGTGTTGTTGTCTTACCAGCACCATTAGCGCCAATCAAAGTAACAATTTCACCTTGATTTACAACAACTGAAATACCTTTGATTGCTTCGATCTTTCCGTAGTGAACACGAAGATCTTTAATTTCAAGACGCATCAGCAGGTACTCCTAGGTAGGCTTCGATAACTTTTGGATCATTCTGGACTTTACTTGGTAGATCATCTGCAATCTTCTGGCCAAAGTCGAGAACTGCAACGCGATCAGAGATTCCCATAATCAAAGACATATCGTGTTCAATTAAAAGAACGGTATATCCGCGGTCACGAATCTTCTTGATTGTATTTGCTAAATCAATCTTTTCAGCTGGGTTGAATCCTGCAGCTGGCTCATCGAGCATCAGCAACTTTGGTTCGGTACCAAGTGCGCGAGCGATTTCAAGGCGACGTTGATCTCCGTAAGGAAGGTTTTTGGCAAGTTGATCAGCGCGGTGATCGATACCAAGAAATTCTAGAAGTTCGTGTGCACGTGCACGACTTTCTGATTCTTCACGGCGTGCTCTTGGTGTTCCAAGAAGGCTGCTGACCAAACCAGATTTCTTATGAACATCAGAGGCTGTAATAACATTTTCAAGAGCGGTCATGTCACCGAAGAGGCGAACATTTTGGAAGGTGCGAGCCAGACCAGCTTTTACAACTTTGTGACGTTTCATTCCTGCAAGATTTTGACCTTGGAAAAGAATTTCGCCAGAAGTAACTGGGTATACACCAGTCACAACGTTGAAGACTGTTGTCTTACCAGCACCGTTAGGGCCGATAAGCGCGCAAATCTCGCCTTTGTTTACGTGAAAGTTAACTTCGCTGAGCGCGGTTACGCCACCGAACTTGATTGTGACGTTCTTGAGTTCAAGCATTTTCTCGCTCATTATTTGCTGCTCTTTTCTGAAATCTTTTCACGCTTCTTGCGCGGCAATAAACCATCAGGACGCATATTCATCATCAGAATAAGTACGAGTCCGAAAATAACCTGACGCGCATCTGAAATAAAGCGAATCCGGTCCGGAAGATAAGCGAGGATTCCTGCGCCGAGCATTACGCCCCAGATATTTCCGATTCCACCAAAAACCACGCAGGCTAGAATCAAAACCGAAACATCGAACTTAAACATATCTGGTGAAATCACCATTACCTTGGATGCATAAAGTACGCCTGCAGCTCCACCGACGGCGGCACCGATTACGAATGACCATAATTTATAGACAAGAGTGTTTACGCCCATAAGCGCCGCAACATCTTCATCTTGA
>CANKCX010000068.1 GCA_947480375.1 Actinomycetota bacterium | reverse complement strand
TTCGTAACTGGTCTAGGTCTTCCAAATGATATGAAGACATACATCAAGGACGGCTCAGGAGCTCAAGCATCTCTATGGGATGTAGAAAACTTCGGATACGTAGCAGTACAAATTGCTAACTCGATTCGTAACAACAAGCAATCAGTCAAGGTAGGCGCTGTTATTAAGTCTGCTAAGGGTGACAAGGGTGTTAAGTCTCGTACAGTTATCAAGGGTGCTGTAGGAAACGAAGTTCTGCTCGGACCTGCAACTGTCTTCACAAAGGCAAACGTAGATAACTACAACTTCTAATTAATTCTTAATTAATTAAGGTTGGGAGAGCGGCGATTTCCTCGCGGAAATTGCCGCTCTCTTCTTTTCAATAACTTTTCATGAATATATTTTTGGACTACAGTGGGATTGTGAGCCTGGTTAAATAAATGGAACGCGTCTGTTTTAGATTGCAAGTAAAGAAAGAGATGATGCCCGAATACATTCGGCGTCATGCGCACGTTTGGCCCGATATGTTAGAAGCGCTACGCCAAACCGGATGGACAAATTACTCACTCTTCTTAGATGAATCAGATGGAACTCTAATTGGATACCTCGAGACACCAGATCTGGAAGCTGCGAAAGCGGGAATGGCTAAGACCGATGTAAATGCGCGTTGGCAAGCCGAAATGGGGCAATTCTTTGTCGAACTAGATGGCAAAGCCCCCGATGAAGGATTTTTAAGACTTAAAGAAGTTTTTTATCTAGCTTAATTTATAACAACTAAATAAAACTAAAAGGGAGCATGGACATGGCAAGTAAGAATGAAGCAAAGGAAGTTTTAAAGCGCTTCTTTATCGAAGTTCCATCATGGGCTTACGGAAACTCTGGAACTCGATTTAAAGTTTTCACCTCGGCCGGAACTCCACGCGACCCATTTGAAAAGATTGCAGATGCTGCGCAAGTACATAAATTTACTGGCGCTGCGCCTTCAGTTGCGATGCATATTCCTTGGGATCGTGTTGATGACTACAAAGCGCTTGCAAAGCATGCAAGTGATTTAGGTGTTCGCCTTGGAACAGTTAACTCAAATACTTTCCAAGATAATGATTACAAATATGGTTCTGTCTGTCACCCAGATGCAAAGATCCGTCAGAAGGCTGTTGACCATCTCTTTGAATGTGTTGACATCATGGATCAAACAGGTGCACAAGACATCAAACTTTGGTTTGCTGATGGAACAAACTATCCAGGACAAGATGATCTACGTGGTCGCCAAGAGCGCCTAGCTGAATCACTTAAGAAGTTGTATGACCGCTTAGGTGCAAATCAGAGAATGCTTCTGGAATATAAATTCTTCGAACCAGCTTTCTATTCAACCGATGTTCCTGACTGGGGAACTTCATATGTTCACTGTCTAGAACTTGGTCCTAAGGCATCTGTCTGCGTTGATACCGGACACCATGCACCAGGAACAAATATTGAATATATCGTCGCATTCTTACTTATGAAGAAGCGCCTAGGTGCATTCGATTTCAACTCACGTTTCTATGCTGATGATGACTTAATTGTTGGAGCCGCAGATCCATTCCAACTATTTAGAATCATGCACGAAGTAAATCAAGGTGGGGGCTTTGCTAAGGACACAACTGTTTCTTATGTTCTAGATCAATGCCACAACATCGAAGATAAAATTCCGGGCCAAATTCGCTCGATCACAAATGTGCAAGAGGCTGTCGCAAAGGCGCTACTAGTAGATGCTGCCGCACTTGCTAAAGCACAGAAGGATTGCGATGTTCTTGCTGCTAACGATGTTTTGATGGATGCATACAACACCGATGTCCGCGATCTTCTTGGCGAAGTGCGCAGTGAACAAGGATTAGATCCAGATCCAAAGGCGGCATTTGCGCGCAGTGGATATTTGGCCAAGATTGCAGCAGATCGGGTCGGCGGCGCACAGGCAGGGTGGGGTGCTTAATAATGACGACTCCCAAACCAGTACAAGAATTAATTAAACGAAGTAACAAGTTAGGTTCCGAGCCGAGATTTACAAACTATGCAGGTGGAAATACATCTGCAAAGGGTGAATTAAGAAATCCAGCGACCGGTGAAACATCACCAGTTCTCTGGGTTAAGGGTTCTGGAGGAGATCTTGGAACTCTTACCGAATCCGGACTTGCTGCACTCGATTTAGAGCGTTTCAAATTACTTAACAATGTTTATCGTGGCGTTGAACATGAAGATGAAATGGTTGCCTTCTTTGACTACTGCCGCTTTGGCGTTGGTGGAGCAGCTCCAAGTATCGATACTTCAATGCATGGGCTAGTTGATTACGATCATGTTGATCACTTGCATCCTGATTCAATCATCGCTCTTGCAACATCAATCGATGGCGAGAAATTAACTCGCGAATGTTTTGGTGATGAAATTCTCTGGGTTGAATGGCGTCGTCCAGGATTCCAACTTGGCTTAGATATGGCCGCAATTGCTTCTAATAATCCAAAGGCAAAGGGTTGTGTACTTGGAGGTCACGGGTTAACAACTTGGGGAAACACCAGCGAAGAGTGTGAAAAACGCTCTATCGAAGCGATCGAAAAAGCTGAAAAGTTTATTAAAGAGAAGGGCAAAGCTGATCCATTCGGTAAGCAGGTTGCAAAATTTGCACCACTAGATCCAGCTGCTCGTAAAACTCGTGCCGCAGAACTTGCACCTTATCTACGCGGAATCGCATCTCGCGATGCCCGCATGGTTGGTCATTTCACTGATGCAGATGTTGTTCTTCATTTCTTGCAGGGCAGCGAAATGCCACGCCTTGCAGCTCTTGGAACATCATGTCCAGATCACTTCTTGCGTACCAAAGTTCGACCAATGGTTATCGATATCGATCCAAAGGCCGCACTCGAGGATGTAATTAATCTGGCTAATGAGACTCACGAGCAATATCGCAAAGATTATGCCGCTTACTACGACAAATTTGCTACTAAGGATTCACCAGCAATGCGCGGTGCTGATCCTGCAGTAATTCTTGTTCCGGGAATCGGAATGTTTACTTTCGGAAAAGATAAGCAGACCGCCCGAGTTGCATCAGAGTTCTATATAAATGCAATCAATGTGATGCGCGGAGCAGAAGCGCTTTCGAAGTATTCACCAATTGCAGAATCTGAAAAGTTCCGAATTGAATATTGGGATCTTGAAGAGGCAAAGCTAAAGCGTGCACCAAAGCCAAAGCCGCTTGCGGGTCGAATTGCACTCGTAACAGGCGCAGCATCTGGACTTGGGAAAGCAACTGCCACCCGACTATCTGCTGAAGGTGCTTGTGTAGTAATTGCTGATCTAAATCTAGAAGGCGCTACCGAATTAGCAAAATCACTTGGTGGCCCAGATAAAGCGATTGCAATTTCCATGAACGTTACAAGTGAGGAAGAGATCGCTGCAGGAATTGCTGCTGCATCACTTGCCTTTGGTGGCGTAGATATCTTGGTAAACAATGCCGGTATTTCAATTAGTAAATCTCTAGTTGAAACTACAACTAAGGATTGGGATCTACAGCACGACATCATGGCTAGAGGTTCATTCCTTGTTTCGCGCGAAGGTGCCAAAGCAATGTTGGCTCAGAAAATGGGCGGAGACATTGTTTACATCTCATCAAAGAACTCGGTATTTGCTGGCCCAAATAACATCGGTTATGGATCTACGAAAGCTGACCAAGCCCACCAAGTTCGCCTGCTTGCAGCAGAGCTTGGTGAATTTGGAATTCGCGTCAACGGAATAAATCCAGATGGCGTTGTTCAAGGATCCGGAATCTTTGCATCAGGATGGGGCGCAAATCGCGCAGCTGTTTATGGTGTTGAAGAGTCGAAACTTGGCGAATTCTATGCAAAGCGAACAATCTTGAAGAAAGAAGTTCTTCCAGATCACATCGCAGCTGCGGTATTCGTTCTACTCGGCGGCGATCTTTCACTAACAACCGGACTTCATATTCCAGTTGATGGTGGCGTTGCTGCTGCATTCCTGCGATAAGTAAAAAAGAGGAAGAAATTTGAGTCTGTATGCCGCGGTTGATCTTGGTGCTTCAAGTGGCCGAGTCGCAGTTGGGCATATTCAAAATGGCAAGATTGTCGTGCGAGAAGTTCACCGCTTCTCGCACGAAGCCCAAACTCTTAGCGATGGATCGATCCGCTGGGAATGGGAGAAAATAGTCCATGAAGTTATCACTGGCTTAAATAAAAGTTTAGATCTCGGGCCGATTAAATCCCTCGGCATAGATTCTTGGGCAGTTGATTATGGGCTTCTAAACTCTGAAGGTAAGTTGACTGAAATTCCTTATACCTATCGCGATGGCCGTACCGATGGTTTGATGACCCAACTTCAACGCGATGTAGGCCGCGAATATATTTATTCAAAAACCGGAATCCAATTCATCTTCTTTAATACCGCCTATCAATTATTTGCAGCAAAGGGCAGCCAGGCATTTAAGAGTGCAAAAGTATTCTTGATGCTTCCAGATTTATTAAATTATTTTCTCTGCGGCAAGAAGAGCAATGAAGTTACAAATGCTTCTAGTACCCAGCTTTTAAATGCGCGCAGCCAAGAATGGGATTGGGATTTAATTAAGAAGATTGGTATTCCAAAAGCTATCTTCCCAAAGCTTCACAAACCTAAGGCAGTTATCGGAAAAGTTCGCGGACATGGTGCCATCAACGGAATAAAAGTGGTCGCTGTCGGATCTCACGACACGGCATCAGCGGTTGCCGGAACCCCACTTAATCCAAATGGTCGCTCTGCCTATATTTCTAGCGGAACTTGGTCACTTGTAGGTCTTGAACTCGAAGAGGCAGTAACAACTCAGAAGGCAATGGATTACAACATCACAAATGAAGTTGGCGTTGAAGGACGAATTAGATTCATCCGAAATGTAACTGGCATGTGGTTGTTAGAAGAATCAATAAGGTACTGGCGCGCGAAGGGGCAGAACTTCACGGCAGCAGAACTTGCCGCTGGCGCAGCCAAGTGCGATTCAATCCAAATTATTGATACCGAAGATCCAATGTTTGCTAAACCAGGACCAATGCCAGAGACAATTGCAAAATTTTGCCAAGAGACAGGTCAGGCAGTTCCTGAAACGCCATTCGAATTTGCGCGTTGCATCTTTGATTCTCTAGCGCTGGCATATTCACGAGCACTAAAAGATTTGATTGATGCATCAGGCAAAGAGATAGATGAGATAAATATTGTTGGCGGCGGATCAGCCAATGAATTACTTAATCAACTCACCGCAGATGCCACCGGAAAGGTTGTTTATTCTGGCCCGGTTGAAGCAACAGTTTTGGGGAATTTAATTATTCAAATGGAGGCCGATGGCAAGATTGCTTCACTTGAAGAGGGCCGCGCGATGATTTCAGAATCAACA
>CANKCX010000067.1 GCA_947480375.1 Actinomycetota bacterium | reverse complement strand
GTGGACCATGACTGAAAATAGAAGTGCTACGACGAAGGCCAAAACCCCGAGAATACTTAAACTTGAGAAATTCACTTGCGCTCCTGAACTAATTGAGTTGCGATGATTCGTGAATCCTTCTCGATAGCACTGACATCATCGATAGATCTAATTGTTACTGGCGAATTTCCGCCTAACTTCTGCACGCTTGCATCAACGATATCCACTATCTGCGCAAAAGAGATCAAACCATTTAAGAATGCATCTACTGCGACTTCATTGGAAGCATTGAACATTGCTGGCAAGCCCCCGCCAAGTTCGCCACATCTTCGAGCGAGATCAACGGCTGGAAATCTTGCGCTATCTATTGGTGCAAAATCCCAAGCATGTTTCTTGCTCCAATCAATTGGCGCAGTAGCTTTTGGAATTCTAGATGTGCCTGAAATTGCGTAAGCAATTGGCCCCTTCATATTTGGCGGACTTGCCTGAGCCATCGTCGAACCATCAACAAACTCAACCATCGAATGTACAACCGATTGAGGATGGATAACCGCGCTTATCTTCGAGTACGGAAGATCAAATAAATAATGTGCTTCAATTATTTCTAAACCTTTATTCATTAAAGTTGCCGAATTTATTGTTACTACCGGACCCATGGCCCAAGTTGGATGATTCAGTGCATCAGCAACTGTAATGTCACTTAAATCTGCGCGATCTCGAAAAGGTCCGCCACTAGCAGTCAAAATGACCTGCTTAACTTCAGAAGCTTTACCGCTTAAGAAACATTGATACAAAGCTGAATGTTCAGAATCAACCGGAATAATTCGATCGCGACCATATGCCATTACTAAATCGCCACCTGCAACAAGTGATTCTTTATTTGCGAGCGCAACTTTATTTCCAACTGCCAGCGCTGCAAGTGTTGGAGCAAGTCCGATAGATCCGGTAATTCCATTTAGAACAACATCGCAAGCAATCGCGGCAATCTGTGAAGCAGCAGTTGGTCCATCAATAACTTGTGTATTGCCAAGGCGCGAAATTAATTTATCTCTATCGCCGGTAGTGCCGACAACTGGAACCGAAAATTTCTTAGCTTGCTCGGCAAGAAGTTCAATGTTCTTGGAACCTGCAGCCAAGCCAACGACCCGGAACTTGTCTGGGTTGGCTTCAACAATTTCTAGCGCCTGAACCCCGATAGATCCCGTTGAACCAAGGATTACTAAATCGGTCGGGATAGACATTCCCCCATTCTAAGTAAAAACAGGTAAAACTTTTACCTCAGATAGACTTATGTCCATGACAACCGGTCCAAATATCCCGCAAGAACTTCGCCTCGTAACCGCAATCCCAGGTCCAAAGTCCCAGGAAATTATCAAGCGACGAAGCGAAGCGGTATCGGCATCTCTAGGTATGGCAATCCCTGTGGTAGTTGAGAAAGCCGGTGGCGGTGTAATCGTCGATGTTGATGGAAATTCAATTATAGATATGGGCGCCGGTATTGCAGTTGTGAATGTTGGAAATAGCGCGGATCGCGTAGTTGAAAATGTTATTAATCAGGTTAAGGCCTTTACTCACACCTGTTTCATGATTGCGCCATACCTTGGCTATATCGAAGTTTGTGAAGCGCTTAATCGTTTAACTCCTGGAACTCATAAGAAGAAGTCGGTGCTACTAAATTCGGGCGCCGAAGCAGTAGAGAATGCAATCAAGATTGCTCGCGCATATACCAAGCGTCAAGCTGTTGTTGTTTTCGAACATGGCTATCACGGCCGTACAAATCTAACTATGGCGATGACTGCAAAAAATATGCCATACAAAGAGGGCTTTGGTCCTTTTGCGAGCGAAATTTATCGCATGCCAATGGCCTATCCATTTAGATTTAATGGCGATGCAGCAACATGTGCAACTGAAACTCTTGACGTAGTCACACATAAAATTGAGAAAGAGATTGGCGCCAAGAATGTCGCCGCCATAGTTATTGAACCAATTCAAGGTGAAGGTGGATTTATAGTTCCGCCAAAGGGCTTCTTACCTGGGCTAGCTAAATTTGCTAAAGAAAATGGAATTGTCTTTGTCGCAGATGAAGTTCAAACTGGTTTTGGTCGCACTGGCAAAATGTTTGCCGTTGAACACGAGAACGTTGATGCAGATTTAATCACTACCGCAAAAGGTATTGCTGGCGGGTTCCCACTCGCAGGTGTTACCGGTCGCGCAGAAATGCTTGACTCTGTTCATGCCAGTGGTCTTGGTGGAACTTTTGGTGGCAATCCAGTTGCTTGTGCAGCTGCTCTTGGCGCGATTGCAACAATCGAAGAAGATAAATTAGTAGAACGTGCAAATGTAATCGGCAAAATAATGGTTGATGCACTTCAAGTGATGGCCAAGAAATATCCAATAATTGGTGAGATTCGTGGTGCCGGGGCCATGCAGGCAATTGAATTAGTTAAGCCCGGAACTATTGAACCTAATAGCGAGGCTATGAGCGCAGTAATTAAATATTGTCAGCAAAAAGGCGTCTTAATTCTTAGCGCCGGAACTTATTCAAATGTGATTCGCTTGTTGCCACCATTAGTTATGCCAGAGCACCTTCTAAATCAGGCGCTTGGAATTATTGACGAAGCTTTCGCTTCGCTCTGATTAAGAGTCGAAACCTAAGCCGAGGGAATCTAAGAACTTAAGCCAGGGATTTTAAATAATAATTTCAAGTTTTGTTCCACTTCGGGAGCTCTTTATTTTCCAGGGAGCAAGCGCGATTTGATCTAGCCATTCTGAACCAAGGCCACGTTTGGTGGATATCTTGCCAGAGCCATTGCTATGCAGACTTAGGTGCAAACCGACAACATTAGCGGTTGCAGTCGCGGTGACTTGGGTAGCCTTACCATGGCGATAACTATTAGCCGTAAACTCTTCAATAGTTTGTACAAGTACTGCATTGCGCTCGGAAGAATTTAGAAGTGTTTCAGGTATATATAAATTGATATCAAGAATGCCGCTCCAGGATTTACGGATTGTCTCGAGGCGCTCAAGTGGAGACTCGGCAAATTTTTGAAAATCATCAATAAAGGAACGATTGATAAGGGAAGAAACACGTTGCAGTATCTCGGAGGATTTTTCGCGATTATTCGAAATTGCGGCTTCTTCTAATTGTCCGGCGATTGCAAGAAGTTCTGATTGGAGTGAGTTATGAATGTAAGAGGCTAGGTGACGTTCACCTGGATCGAATGATTTAGAGGAGCTAGTGTGTTTTTGAATATCGTAGTTTTCGAGGAGCTCAATAATTAATCCGTGATCACGCAAGGTTAAGTTGAAAAGGGAGAGAATGATCATTAGAGCAGGCGCGACGAGTGAAATAAGCAGCGTTGCTGCCCAAGAACCACTATAACCAAGTAGGTGCGATGCATACTCGCTCCCAACAACTGGTGCGATGCCAATAGTTATTAAGTAGATATAAGTGTTAGCGAATATGGGAGATTTGGAGAGTGCGTAAATTGAAAGCAAAATGGCAAAAAAAGTTGTGGTGCGAATCAATGATTCTGTAAAAGTTCTAATGAAGACGTTATCAAGTAGGGCCAAGAAAAGCATGGAAGAGAAGAAAAGTGACTTGGAGAAATCAAGTAATTGAATGCAGTCTTTTATCATTTGGCGAAAGCGAATTACTGGATATTCTTTTAGACTTCGTAGCCATATGCGGCGACTTAGCGGACGAAGTTGAAGATTTATTTTGGACTTAAGAAGCTCGGCTACTTCGCGAAGATTCTCGGCATCGCCATCTTCTAGACGAGCTGCGAGTGATTGGGAGAGATCTTGTTGCAGACTTATTAGTTCGGTAGTGCTCTTATCCGATGGCATTAGAGAAGGAATTACCGCGAGATTGCGTTTGATGAATCTGTTTAACGATTGTTGATAACGCGCACGGAATGTGCGAGATAAGCTGATCAAGATATTTGCAGCGCTTAGCCAAAATAACGAGGTAGCGGTTGATGCAAGAATGCGATTAACAATATCGCCGGGAGCTTCTAAACCAAGGGCTTCAACCATTAGATAAAAGAGGTAACCACGGATTGCTCCGATTGCAATTGCCGCGGTAAGAAAATTTGTGAACTTGAGCACAGGTTTTTTAGCGGAGATGTATTTATCAATCGAGACGAAAGGTAGATAGAAAATAAAGATTGCAGCTGTAAGAGCAAGGCCAGATGCGGTTAGTACTAAAAGCGAAGCGCCTGGATTGACTACGAGAACTGTTACAGGAAAGGCAAGGATTGATATTGGAGAATAAAGAAGGAAGCCTGCATTCGACAGAGAGATATTCTCCTTAAAGGTTTGAAGGTTAAATCTAAGCATTGGGCGGCATCTTTCCCGTTAACTGAAAATAAGTACGTGCTAATTGGACACGAAGATTTATTGATTTGGATTTATTAATCCCAAGCGCGGAGTGGGTCTTTGCGATGATGCCTTCGATTGCTTTAGTAGATACTCCACGTTGTGTGGCAATTTCGGCGGTCGATAAACCTTTAGCGACTGCGATGAGAACTTCTAGCTGTATATCAGTGAGTTTATTTTCGGTTGCATTGCGTGGCTTGGCCGTGGCGAATGGTTTATTGCGAGCGATTAATATTTCCTCGATTAATACTTTGAAATCTGCAAGTTCGCTCTTTGATATGAAACGGCATCCTTTTGGAAGATGTGAATTAGAGGGATCATGAATTCGGGGATCGGTGTAACTAGTTAAAAGAATTAGTCCGAGATTTGGTTTTTCACTGCGCAGAGCATGGCAAATATCAATTCCGCTAGGGCCAGGACCGAGGTCTAAATCGACGATAGCAACTTCGGGATTTAGAGATTTTAAGTTTTCTAGCGCGTCACCTGCATTTTCAGTTGCGGCGAGAACGTTGATACCGCGGGCAGAGAGCGCCGCCGAAAGTGCGGTTCGCGTAAATAAGTCGTCATCGACTAGCAAAACACTAGCTAGATCCATTGGGCAAGTATCTCCATATTGAAACCTTGACCATGCTGGCAAGGTAGGGAAAACACTACTTCTTTATCGCTTTGATGAATATAGGAAATTACCCTCTGATGCGTGGGGAAACGAAAGACCATTTATTTAGGAGTCTTCTTTGCGCTCTTTTTCGTAGTCGTCCCTAAAGCTTTCTCGCTGATAAATGCTTTCGATGTTACAACGGGTGGAGCAGTTAGCTTTACGGGAAATGACTCCAAGTTCTTACAAACCGGAAATAGTTCTATCCTAAACATGGGCGATAACAACTTCACCATCTCATGGTGGCAAAGGACAACTTCGCTTCAGTATAGATATCCACGAATTTTGCAATTTGGTCACGGCGAGAATTACTCAGATAAATTCGCAATTAGTGAAGAAGATGATGGAAATATATATCTCTGGATCAATGG
>CANKCX010000066.1 GCA_947480375.1 Actinomycetota bacterium | reverse complement strand
GCCAATAGATTTTGAAGATCCAAAAGAGGATGATGTTTTTGGTATTGGGAAGAGTGCAGATATCTCTTGGAAGGGCTTGCTTGATATGGCGAGCTGCACAGAATGCGGGCGTTGCCAATCGCAATGTCCAGCTTGGCATACCGACAAGCCACTTTCACCGAAATTATTAATTATGGCAATGCGCGATCACGCTCTCACAAAAGTTGAAAGCGACGAACCAATTGTGGGAACCGTAATTTCGCCTGATGTTCTTTGGTCTTGTACAACTTGTGGTGCCTGCGTAAATGAATGTCCGGTGGATATTGAACACGTAGATCACATTGTAAATATGCGCCGTTTTCAGGTATTAGTTGAATCGGAATTTCCATCAGAGCTTGGCGGAACCTTTAGAAACCTCGAAAAAACAGGTAATCCGTGGGGTGCAAACCGCACTGATCGCAACGCCTGGATAGCTGAATGCGATTTTCCAATCACAGTAATTGATGGCGAAATCCCGGAAGATGTCGAATATTTATTCTGGGTTGGCTGCGCGGGTGCATATGAAGAGCGCGCAAAGAAAACTACAAAGGCAGTAGCCGAACTTTTACATATGTCCGGTACAACTTTTGGGGTTTTGGGGCAACGCGAAACATGCAGTGGTGATCCGGCAAGGAGAGCCGGCAATGAATTTCTCTATCAAGTTTTATCTCGTGAAAACATTGAAACTTTGCAACAAACTTTCGGTGCCCGCGGTATTAAGAAAGTTGTCGTCACTTGTCCACATTGCTTCACAACAATTGGTCGAGATTACAAACAACAGGGATTTGAATTACAAATGGTGCACCACACCCAACTTTTAAATCAATTAATTAAAGATGGAAAGTTAAAAGTTTCACCACATAAGAATGGTCAAGCTCTTACTTATCACGATCCTTGTTACTTGGGTCGACACAATCAGATTTACCAACCGCCGCGCGAACTTCTGCAATCAACGGGAGTCGAAATTACAGAAATGCCTAGAAATCAAGATCGATCATTCTGTTGTGGTGCAGGTGGTGGCCGCATGTGGATGGAGGAAACTCTAGGGACTCGAATTAATTTAAATAGAGTAGATGAAGCAATTGCGACTGAAGTTAAAGAGGTCGCTGTTGCCTGTCCGTTCTGCCGAATTATGGTTAGCGATGGAATGGTTGCACGCGAATCGGATATTGCAGTTTTAGATGTTGCTCAAGTTCTTTTGCGAAATGTTAAGGGATAGGTAAGAACAACGCCGGTTACGAGGCCACCTAGGTGTGCACGCCAATCGATTCCAGAAATTGTGAAAGTCATCAAGAGGTTAATAATTATTACTCCTGTGATGTTCTGATAATTTGCGCCAGCTCTTTTTCCGATAACAAATAACGATCCAAACAATCCATAAATCGCACCAGATGCGCCAACTGCGTAAATGTTGTGTGGGCCGAAGTAAAGAGATGCTGCTGAAGCACCTAGAAGTGAGCCTAGAAAAATAAAACCAAAGCGAACTCGGCCTAGAAAGGCTTCGACAGGTGTGCCAATTGAATAGAGCGCCAACATATTAAAAATTAGATGCAGCCAACCAGCATGAGTAAGTGCAACGGTTACTAGCCGATACCACTGGCCAGTTGAGACTCCTGGAAAATATCCATTCGCATAACTTCCGCCATAAAAGAGCGCGAATTGTGATTGCAGGCTTGGAAAAACAAATTCGGTTAAAAGAAAGGTTCCAGAAATTAAGACAATCAGACTCGTTGTGAGTGATTGCTCTTCTTTCATTTTATTATTCTGAGATTGTTACAGAATTAATTTTTACAGCTTGTACTGGGCGATCTTGGCCACCAGTTTTTACTGCTCCAATTGCATCAACAACTTTCTTTGATGCTTCATCTTTAACTTCACCAAAGATTGTGTGCTTGCGGTTTAACCAAGCGGTTTCAGCAACAGTGATAAAGAATTGTGAACCATTTGTTCCTGGTCCAGCATTTGCCATTGCAAGAATGTAAGGACGATCAAAAGCTAGTTCGCCATGGAATTCATCTGCGAATTGGTAACCAGGTCCGCCAGTTCCATTTCCTAGTGGATCTCCACCTTGAATCATAAAGTTTGCAATAACGCGGTGAAAAACTGTTCCGTCATAAAGATTCTTAGATGTTTTCTCGCCAGTGATTGGATCAACCCATTCGCGCTTTCCGGTTGCAAGTTCAACAAAGTTTGCAACTGTCTTTGGTGCGTGGTTTGGGAAAAGTTCGATCTTTATATCGCCCATACTTGTGTGAAGAGTTGCTGTTGACATGATTTCCCTTTCAACGGGTTCTGTTTTAATTAATTAATAAACGCTACAAAAAGTTTTGTGGAGACCAGGGGAATCGAACCCCTAACCCCCGCCTTGCAAAGGCGGTGCTCTACCAATTGAGCTAGGTCCCCGCGTACTGCGGGTAAGTGGCGCAACCTTATCTAAAGATTGCGAACTTATTAAATCTGTAAATCTCCTTGAAATAACGCGTTGGTGGGCCTTAGTGGACTTGAACCACTGACCTCTTCCTTATCAGGGAAGCGCTCTAACCAAGCTGAGCTAAAGGCCCGAATCGCGCTATTGGGACTTCTTGGAACGGGTGAAGGCTACCCGACTTTAAGGCATGCGCCAAAAATCAGATTCTTTGAACGAATATTTACTCTTTAACCTGCGTAATCGATACCACTGAAATTCCAGCATCGAGATTCACCAAGCGAACACCAAGGGTGTCTCGGCTGGTCTCGCGAATTTCAGAACAAGCTGTTCGAATTACAACTCCACCTGAAGTGATTGCAAGAATTTCATCACTGGCTTCAACAATCATTGCGCCAACTAAAACACCACGCGAATCTTCATCGATCTTTGCTGCCTTAACACCTAGGCCGCCTCGACCTTGCGGACGATATTCATCAAGCGGTGTGCGCTTGGCATATCCGCCGTCGGTTGCAGTTAAAACAAATTTAGGTGAAGAAATATCTGTAATCGCTGCCATGGTTAACAGTTGATCTTTTCCGCGGAACTTCATTCCAATTACGCCACTTGTGGATCTTCCCATTGAACGAATTGATTCCTCGTTTGCACCAAAGCGAAGTGACATTCCATTTCTAGATACAAGAAGTATTTCATCCTTCTCGCTAACCAAAGCTGCTGAAACTAATTCATCGCCCTCTTTGAGATTAATGGCAATCAACCCACCAGAACGCGGTGAATCAAATTCAACGAGTGGAGACTTCTTTACAATTCCGCCACGTGTTGCAATTGCAAGATATGGGTGTGACTTGTAATCAGAAATTGCGATTACTTGTGCAATAGTTTCGTCGGGTTTAAATGCTAGAAGGTTTGCAACATGTTGTCCGCGTGCATCTCGACCTGCATCTGGTAATTCGTGAACCTTTGCGCGATAAATTCTTCCTTTATTTGTGAAGAACAAAAGCCAATCATGAGTAGATGCCACAAAGAAGTGTTCAACTAAATCATCTTGCTTAAGTGCAGCGCCTTTAACGCCTTTGCCACCGCGGCGTTGTGATCGATATAAATCCGCTTTGGTGCGCTTGGAATATCCGGTTTTGGTGATTGTTACTACAACGCTTTGGTCTGGAATTAAATCTTCAACAGATAGATCCGAATCTCCGGCAATAATTTGAGTACGGCGTTCGTTGCCATATTTTGCGGTTAATTCTTGTAGTTCTACCTTGATGATTTCGCGCTGCTTTGCTTCAGATGCCAAGATGCTATTTAGTTCGACAATTTCTGACATCAAGCCTTCGTATTCATCATTAATCTTCTGGCGCTCAAGAGCTGCAATTCGGCGCAGTTGCATATCCAAAATTGCATTGGCTTGAATCTCATCAACTTCAAGAAGTTTCATCAATCCGGTGCGGGCTTCTTCCGGTGTACGTGATGCACGAATCAAAGCAATAACTGCATCAAGTGCATCAAGTGCTTTTAAATAACCGCGAAGAATATGGGCACGCTTTTCGCGCTCTTGCAATCTATATTTTGTTCGACGAACAATTACTTCAACTTGGTGCTCGATGTAATAGCGGATGAATTCATCGATGCGCAGGGTTCTTGGAACTCCGTCAACCAGGGCAAGCATATTTGCGCCGAATGAATCTTGTAATTGGGTATGTTTATAAAGGTTATTTAAAATTACTTTTGGAATTGCATCGTTGCGTAGAACAATTACAAGACGCTGGCCAAGTCGCTCGTTACCTTCATCGCGAACATCTGCGATTCCTTTGATGCGGCCATCTTTAACGAGTTCAGCAATTTTTAACGCTAAATTATCTGGGTTAACTTGATATGGCAGCTCGGTAACTACAAGACATGTGCGCTTATTGATTTCTTCAACTTCAACAACTGCGCGCATAATTATGGAACCGCGGCCTGTGCGATATGCATCTTCGATTCCTTGGCGACCAACAATTAGCGCCTTTGTAGGAAAATCTGGACCTTTAACAATTGTTAAGAGTTTTTCTAATAATTCTTTTGGATCAGCATCTGGATTTTCAAGCGACCAAACAACACCTTCCACAACTTCATTTAAGTTATGGGGTGGGATATTTGTAGCCATTCCAACTGCGATTCCAGCGCTGCCATTAACTAAAAGGTTTGGAAAGCGGCTTGGTAAAACTGTAGGTTCTTGCGAACGGCCGTCATAGTTTGGAATGAAATTAACTGTGTCTTCATCGATATCTCGCATCATCTCCATTGCGAGCGGCGCTAGACGAGCTTCGGTATAACGCATTGCTGCGGCCGGATCATTTCCAGGAGAACCGAAGTTTCCATTTCCATCAATTAGTGGATAGCGAAGTGACCAAAATTGTGCGAGTCGAACAACAGCATCGTAAATCGCAGTGTCGCCGTGTGGATGGTAATTACCCATCACATCACCGACGATGCGAGATGATTTGTAATATCCCTTATCTGGTCGATAACCAGCGTCATACATTGCATAAAGAACTCTGCGGTGAACCGGTTTTAAACCATCGCGAATATCTGGAAGTGCTCGTCCAACAATTACTGACATTGCATAATCTAAATAAGAGCGCGCCATCTCGACTTGGAGATCGACAGATTCAATGCGATCGTGCGCAGCGGTTTTATCTGGATTCATATTTTCAGCCATTTGTAATCACCTAGATATCCAAGAACCGAACATCTTTAGCATTACGTTGAATGAAGTTTCGGCGCAGTTCTACATCTTCGCCCATTAAAACTGAGAACAAATCATCTGCAGCTGCTGCGTCATCAAGAGTGACTTGAATTAAGACGCGGTGTGCAGGATCCATTGTTGTGTCCCAAAGTTCTTTTGCAGGCATCTCGCCCAGACCTTTGAAGCGTTGAATACCATCTTCTTTTGGTAAGCGCTTTCCG
>CANKCX010000065.1 GCA_947480375.1 Actinomycetota bacterium | reverse complement strand
TCGTAGAGAAGTTCACTAACCTGCGCTTCGAACCAGCAGGCATGACAGATGATGCAGATATCCGCATGGCGCAATCCATGATGGATTACATCTTCCGTCGCTTGGCACTCGATTACTTACCATTTGATTCACGTAGCGCGATGGGTCTTTACACATCATCAGAACGCCAACGTGCGCTAGATACTGGTGAATACACACCAGATCCATCAGCTGTTAAGGAAATCGTTGCAGCTGCAGCGCAATCAGCTTCTTTCAAGCCAGTTGCGAAAGCACCAACTTCAACAAAGAGCGTTGAAGTAAAGATTGAAAGCACACCATCAGCAGGCGCTGGTGTTGGGTCTTCAATGGAACTCTTCGAAAAGATGAGCGGCGTTAAATCAGATGCACCTCTCTGCATGACTTGCGGAGTAAAGATGCGTATGGCCGGTTCATGTTTCGTCTGCGAAGGTTGCGGAAACACTTCAGGTTGTTCATAAGCTAAATAAGTAATTAAGGCGAGCCCCAAGTGAGAAATTCACATGGGGCTCGTATCATTTCAGAGGTCGAGAGAGGAAAACGTTGACCCAAATACCAGATCGCAACTTAGCCCTAGAGCTGATTCGCGTGACTGAAATTGCTGCACTTGCTGCAGCTCCTTGGGTTGGTCGTGGCGATAAAGATGGGGCAGATGGGGCAGCAGTAAAAGCGATGCGCTCATTGATTAATACCGTTGATATGGCTGGTGTCGTAGTAATCGGTGAAGGCGAAAAAGATAACGCACCGATGTTGCACGATGGCGAAGAAGTTGGAAATGGCCTTGGTCCAAAGTGTGATGTTGCAGTTGATCCAATTGATGGAACCTCTTTAACTGCAAATGGATCTAATGGCGCGATCAGCGTAATTTCAATTGCGCCTCGGGGCACAATGTTTGATCCATCAGGTGTTTTCTATATGAACAAGATTGTTACTGGGCCAGAGGCTGCCGGAAAAATAGATATTAATGCGCCGGTGAAAGTGAATTTGCAGGCAGTTGCAAAGGCCAAAAATCGCAGTATTAATGATTTAACAGTGGTTGTTTTAAATCGGCCGCGCCACGAGCAATTAGTTAGAGAAATTCGTGAAGCCGGAGCCCGCGTAAAATTTATTCAAGATGGCGATGTTGCTGCGGCAATTGATGCCGCGCGCCCTTCAACTTCAGTTGATTTATTAATGGGTATTGGTGGCACACCAGAAGGTGTTATTACAGCAGCTGCAATGATCTGCTTGGGTGGTGAAATTCAGGGATTACTTCGCCCGAAGGATGATGCTGAAAAAGCTAGCGCGATTGCTGCTGGATATAAGTTGGATCGGGTTTATACAACTAAAGATTTAGTTAATTCTGATGATGTTTTCATGGCGGCTACTGGAATTACAGATGGCGAATTGCTTAAGGGTGTTCGTTACTCCGAATATGGTGCAATCAGCCAATCACTTGTTATGCGCGGCAAATCTCGGACTGTGCGCTTTGTGGAAACCGAACATCACAACAAATAACGCAGATGTAGCAGACTTTCTCATATGGTACCATTTCCCGTACCATTAAAGAGAGGCGCCAAATTATGTCGATAACAGCATCGCAGGCTCGCGCCCAACTATTTCCATTAATTGAACAAGTTAATGAGGACATGAAGCCTGTTGTAATAACTTCAAAAGCTGGAAATGCAGTGCTAATTTCTGAAAGCGAATATGAATCTATGATTGAAACTGCCTATCTGCTTTCGACACCAGCAAATCGAGAATGGCTACTTGATTCATTGGCCCAGGCAGATCGCGGTGAAACTACGCGCCTGGATTTTCCAATTGTTGCTCCAGTAGTTGCCAAAGTTAAAACTCACAAAGCCAAACGACGCGCTTAGTGCGACGTAAGGCGAAACTTACCCAAGTCGAACAGACCAAGAGGGCTGCACAAGACATTGAGTATTGGATTGAAAGCGGAAATAGTAAGAAACTTGCCAGATTAAATGCGCTAATTACGAGCGCTCTTGTTGACCCCTATTCTGGAATTGGCGTTCCAGAGCAATTGAGATTTCAAGATGAGGCTACATATTCCAGAAGAATCGATAAGACCCATCGTTTGGTTTATCGCGTCCACGGATCAACTCTAATAATAATTTCAGCTCGCTTTCATTATGAAAAATGACAAAGAGATAAGGTTCGCTAGTGATTGCAAATGATTGAGAAGATGCGTAAAGCACTTGATGCTGCAGTTGATGCCATTGGCGGGCAGCCTCGCGAAGGCCAGATTGAAATGGCTGAAGCCGTAGCAAATGCGCTTTCAGATCGACATCACTTATTGGTTCAGGCTGGTACTGGTACCGGAAAATCACTTGCATATTTAGTTCCCGCACTTGTTCACGGCAAGAAAGTCTTAGTTGCAACTGCAACTCTTGCGCTTCAGCGTCAGCTAGTAGAGCGAGATTTGCCGAAAATAAAAGGCGCACTCGAAAAAGAGTTGGGCCGTGATTTAACTTTCGCGGTTTATAAGGGTGTCGGAAATTACTTGTGTTTACAGAAAATGAATAGCGCAGAGCCTGATCCTGATGGTGAAGTCTTGATGGAGATCGGAACTTTAGAGAAGGATGCAAAGCGACTTCGTGCTTGGGCCGAAACACCAGGAGTTTCAGGCGACCGCGATGATGCACCTGATGTAGATCGCAGAGTTTGGTATGCAAATTCAGTTTCGGGACGCGAATGTATTGGAAAAGATGATTGCGCCTATGGTTCGCAATGTTTCGCAGTTAATGCCAAAGCCAAAGCCCAGACCGCCGATGTTGTCGTAACAAATCACACCTTGCTTGCAATTGAAATTGTTGATTCACATCCGATTTTGCCCGAGCGCGATGCCGTGATTTTGGATGAAGCACATGAATTTATGGATCGCACAACTCAGGCTGTTACTGAAGAACTTACTGCAGCACGAGTTGAACGTGCAGCAAAGATGGCGAAGAAGCATCTTCCCGGGAAAGCTGCCGATGCTTTTGCAAAGGCTGCAGATAATTTTGCCGAAGCGCTAACTGACTTCGCATCTGATGTTAGAAATGATCCGACAAAGGCGGGCCGACTTCCCGAATTACCTGCACAACTTGAAGCACCGATTCGTAAAGTTAAAGAGGCATCAGCTGCAGTAGTTGCACTTATAAATGCCGATTCAGATGTAATTGATCCAGATTCAATGGCCGAGCGGGCTCGAGTTAAAGGCGCTACAAACGAAGTTCAACAGACCGCAACCAAGATGTTAAAACCAAGTGGTCATCAAGTTATGTGGTTCGAACCAACTTATTCCACGCTTTATTTAGCACCGCTTTCGGTATCGCAAGTTCTTCGAGCAAATCTATTAACCGAGACACCGGTGATCGCAACAAGTGCAACGCTCTCGGTTGGCAAATCTTTTGATGCAATTGCTAAATCAATTGGTTTTGTTGTTGGCGAAAGCAATAGTGATGATGAAGATTCGGAAGATAAATTTGAAGCTGGCGAGATAGATCCAGCAAATGTTCAGATGCTTGATGTTGGTTCACCATTTGATTTTGCAAAGCAGGGCGCGCTTTATCTGCCGAAACACATTCCAGAACCTGGTCGTGATGGTCCAAGCAAAGAAGCGCTCACCGAACTCGCCGAATTGATTGATGCTGCGGGTGGCCGCACGCTTGCGCTCTTCTCATCATGGCGCGGTGTTGAAATGGCAGATGAATATCTTCGTAAAGTCTTGGCCGAATTAGAGATTCCGATCATTACTCAAAAACGTGGAGACAGCGTTGGAACTTTGGTAGAACGTTTTGCAAAAGATCCAAAATCAATCTTGCTCGGAACAATTTCACTGTGGCAGGGAATCGATGTTCCAGGTCCTTCATGCACACTTGTTGCAATCGATCGAATTCCATTCCCAAGACCAGATGAACCTGTTATGAGTGCACGTGCAGCTGAAGCTGATGCCGCAGGCGGAAGTGGATTCATGCAGGTGTCATTGCCCCGGGCCGCTCTGTTATTAGCTCAAGGAACTGGGCGCTTAATTAGATCGATAGACGATCGGGGAGTCGTTGCGATTCTTGATTCCAGAATTGTTACAAAGCGATACGGATCTGTTTTATTAAATTCAATGCCACCGTTTTGGCGAACGAGTGATGGCGCAGTTATACGCGAATCTTTAAAGCGGTTAAATGCTGATTATCTTGAGGCGGGCGAGTAAAGCCGGCCAAGTTTTTGCAAAACTAGGATGTAAATTCTTTTCAGCAACTTCATCAAAATCTACCCACTCGACTTGCAGTGATTCATCGTTCTGCTCGTGAGCAATTAGATCTGCATGGGCTCTAGAAATAACAGTGTCGTAAGACCAGCCATTGTGTTCATCATTGAAAATCTCAATCGGTTCAACCAAATTAGTATGAATTCCGATTTCTTCATGGGCTTCACGAAGGGCAGCTTCAATCGGGGTCTCATGTGAATCGCGTGCCCCACCAGGAATACCCCAGGTGTCACCGTTATGAACCCACGGTGCGCGGTGTTGCATCAAAATCGTTTTACCTCGAACAAGTAACAAACCGGCGGCACCATTCAAGCCCCAATGTCGATTGCCGCATTGGCATTCAACCCAACCATCGCCATCTCTATGTGCCACGCCTCTAGGTTTACACAGTTACTGCTTTTCCACAATTTAATATTTGTGGACTGATTCAACTTTGCCCGCAGTTCTATCTTTCGCAAATGCCTCTTCTAATTCTCGCCCTACTTTTATTTGCGGCTAGCCCGGCCCAAGCAGCGCCAAATTGCAGTACCAAGATTTGCGTAAAGGTTTATACCGATCCAAAGACCGGAAAATTAATAATCACAGCGAAACGAAATGGCAGCAGCACATCGCCAAAACCAGTGCCTACTCGTACTTGGAAACCCCGGCCATATACCCCAAAGCCAAAACCAACTTTCACCGCAGCACCAAAGCCAATAGTTATTGTCACTAGGAAATACACACCAAAGCCAGTTGTGAAGCTCTCGCTTTCAGATCAGTTGGCGCAATTAATTCCGATGAAAGATATTTATTATCAGCCGGCGGTCGGGGCCTTGGTGCAAGTTCCAGTTAATTTCTGGACTACAACACCACCGACATTTAAGACTTCGGTTGTGATGCTCGGGATACCGATCACGGTTTATTTGCAACCAACTTATCTCTGGAATTTTGGAGATGGAACAACATTAAGCACTGCAAGTCGGGGTGCGCCATATCCAGAGCACAGCATCACTCATATTTACCGAAGCACCGGAACTTTTAGCGCATCACTTCAAATCTCTTGGAGCGGCAACTGGCAAGCATCTGGTGCGACAAGCGCGGTTAGTGGCGGGGCAATAGTTCAAAACATTTACACCACAGTTCGCGTAGTTGGGGCGCCCTCCAAATATTTA
>CANKCX010000064.1 GCA_947480375.1 Actinomycetota bacterium | reverse complement strand
TATCGAATTCTGCCTCTTCGATCTACTCAAGCGCGATGAGATTCTGGGCAGAACCATCTTTAAAGATATCGACCGTGAAACTGCGATGGGCATGTTGGAAGAAGTAAAGCGCCTAGCCGAGAACGATCTTGGTGATTCCTTTATCGAGAGCGACCGACTTGGCGTTGAGTTCAATAAGGAGACTGGCGATATCAAGTTGCCGGAAAGTTTTAAGAAGTCATATCGCGCCTATATGGATAATGAATGGTGGCGAATTGATGCACCAGTTGAAATTGGTGGAACTTTAATTCCCGCATCAGTTCGTTGGGCAATTGCTGAAATGGTTCTTGGTTCAAATCCTTCAATTCACATTTATGCATCAGGCACTGCATTCGCACATGTTGCCTATGCCCTTGGTAATGAAGATCAAAAACAGATGGCAAAGCTCATGGTCGATAATGACTGGGGCGCAACAATGCAATTGACTGAACCAGATGCTGGAAGTGATGTTGGTGCTGGAAGATCTAAGGCAGTGCAGCAAAGTGATGGAACTTGGCATATCACTGGCACAAAGAGATTTATTACATCAGGTGATTCAGATTTGAATCCAAATATTATTCATTATGTTTTAGCTCGTCCCGAAGGTGGCGGCCCAGGAACAAAAGGTTTGAGCCTCTTCTTGGTTCCAAAATTTATGTTTGATTTTAAAACTGGCGAACTTGGAAAACGTAATGGCGTTTATGTAACCAATGTTGAACACAAGATGGGTCTAAATGTTTCAGCAACTTGTGAAATGAATCTGGGCGAAAAAGAACCTGCTGTTGGCTACTTATTAGGCGATGTTCACAACGGTATCGCGCAAATGTTTAAAGTAATTGAATTCGCCCGCATGATGGTTGGAACTAAAGCGATTGCAACTCTTAGCGCCGGCTACCAACAAGCACTTTCCTATGCCAAAGTTCGTGTGCAAGGACCGGATCTAACTAAGGCTTCAGATAAAGCAAGCCCACGTGTAACAATCATTAATCATCCAGATGTGCGTCGTTCGTTGATGGTTCAGAAGTCTTATTCCGAAGGTATGCGCGCGCTAATTTTGTATACCGCTTCAATCCAAGATGAAATTATGTTGGCCAAAGCAGCGAATGACGCTGACAAGGTGGCCGACATGGAAGCGCTAAATGATCTTCTGCTTCCTATCGTAAAAGGTTATGGCAGTGAAAAATCTTGGGTTCTTCTCGGTACTGAATCGCTACAAACATTCGGTGGTTCGGGCTTCACACAAGATTGGCCACTTGAACAATATGTACGCGATGCAAAGATCGATACCTTGTATGAAGGAACAACTGCAATCCAAGGGCTTGATTTCTTCTTCCGCAAAATTATTAAAGATGGCGGTCGCGCACTTGGTCTGCTTGGTAAAGAGATCGCAGCATTTACCGAAACAGGTGGCGAACTTGCCGACGAGAAAGCAGCACTTGCCAAGACTCTTGAAGATTTAAATGCAATGACCGGAGCCCTGGTTGGTTTTGCCATGGAATCGCAAGAGAACGTGGAAAAGATTTATAAGGCTGGATTAAATACCTCACGGTTATTGATGTCTGTTGGTGAAGTAATTATTGCTTGGTTACTTTTGCGCCAGGCTGATATTGCAGTAGCTAAATCAGCTAATCCAGGCCGCGATGCTGATTTCTACACCGGAAAAATTGCATCAGCAAAATATTTTGTAAGAACCGTTTTGCCACACATCAAGGCTGAATTAAAGATCGTATTAGGTGAGACTGGCGAAATAATGGAGATTCCTGAATCCGCTTTTTGATAGGGTTCGCTGTGCCAAAAAATATTCGTCATGAAGCTTATTTAATTCTTGGCGCCTTCTTTTTTGCGTTAAATAGCGTTCCTGCAAAGTTGGTTATGGAAGGCGGCATAAGCGCATTCCGGCTTACCCAAATCCGTATTACCGGGGCAGCTCTTCTGATGTTTATTTATGTTTTTATCCGAAACCGCAAAGGCTTGCGAATTACTAAATCGGAAATACCTTCATTACTTGCCTTCGGAATAATCGGCTTTGCCGTTGTAAATGGTCTCTATTTTTCAGCGATCGCAAGATTGAATGTAAGCATTGCTTTAATCATTGAATTCACGGCACCGATCTGGATTGTGCTTTGGATGCGCTTTATTAAGAAGAAGAATGTTTCAAAATTAATGTGGTGGGGTTTAACAATTGGTTTCACTGGTTTGCTATTAGTCGGCCAGGTTTGGCGAGGTCTAACTCTTGATGGCCTCGGTTTGATCTATGCCTTTGTAGATGCCTTCGCACTTGCTCTCTACTTTGTTGTTGGCGAAAAATTAGTGAAGGCTAAGGGAAGCGAAGTCACGATGGTTCTGGGCTTTGGAGTTTCTGCAGCATTCTTCGCAATTGTGATGCCATGGTGGAATTTCCCATTTGAAGTATTTTCGAAATCAATTGAATTAACTGGCCGCTTTGCCGGCAATTCACTTCCGGGTTGGTTATTAGTTCTCTGGGTAATTATTGGTGGAACCGCAGTTCCATATTTCCTAGTTCTAACCGGACTAAAAGGTTTAAGCGCTGCGACTTCAAGTGTTATTGGAATGTTAGAGCCGGTATTCGGTGGGGTACTTGCGTGGTTCTTCTTATTTGAAAAACTTAGCCTGGCTCAATTCATTGGTGGTTGCGTTGTACTGATTGGTATTTACCTTGCAGACCGCGCCCGGACCAGTGTTTAAGGTAAATTTCGCACATGGAAAATTTCGCAGATCTGCTCAGAGCTAATAAGGATTATGCGAGTTCATTTAAATCCCAAGGTCTAAGCGGTGAAGCGCTAAAGGGTTTAGCAATTGTTACCTGCATGGATTCAAGAATTGATCCACTTCATATTGTTGGAATGGAAGCTGGCGACGCAAAGATTCTGCGAAATGCAGGTGCCCGCGTAACCGAGGACGTTCTTCGTACTCTGGTTCTTGCAACTCACCTACTTGGTGTAAATCGTGTTCTTGTAATGCCACACACTGATTGCAGAATGGCCAGCGGTGAGGAACATGAGATACATGCCGCAATCTTGGAAAAATCTGGGGTTGATACCAGAGGAATTGAAATTAGAACTGTAAAAGATCAGATGAAAGCTCTGGTTACTGATATCCAAAGAATTGAAAGTTATCCGTTGCTGGCAAAAAATATAAAGGTAATGGGCGCAATATTTAGCGTTGAAAGCGGAACGCTTACTCCCGTTATTTAATTATCTTTAACGAAGTTCTCTGGTGTTTGAGAATAGCTAGGCGCCATATCGCTAAATCTTGCAAAGTGTAATTGCGCACTGACTGTAATTGTTCGAGTTGGTCCGTTACGGTGCTTGGCAATAATTAAATCTGCTTCGCCCGATCTGTTCTGTCCGTCATACATATCATCGCGGTGCAGAAGAATTACAACGTCGGCATCTTGTTCGATAGATCCAGATTCGCGAAGGTCAGAGAGCATTGGCTTCTTATCTGCGCGTTGTTCTGGTGAACGGTTCAACTGAGAGATTGCAATTACTGGAACATCTAACTCTTTAGCAAGCAACTTTAAATTTCTTGAAAATTCAGAGACTTCTTGTTGACGGCTCTCTACGCGCTTGCCGGCAGTCATCAACTGTAGGTAGTCGATAACAATTAATTTAAGACCATGTCGTTGCTTAAGACGACGGGCTTTTGCACGAATCTCCATAAGTGAAAGGTTTGGCGAATCATCGATGAATAGCGGTGCTTGTGAAATTTCGCCCATGCGCTTTGCTAAGCGGCCCCACTCTTCATCTGTAAGCGCACCAGATCGAATATTATTTAAAGCTACGCGAGCTTCGGCGGAGAGCATACGCATTGTGATTTCAGAGCGGCTCATTTCAAGCGAGAAGATAACTGCAGGATCGCCATTGTGGATTGATGCATGGCGTGCAATATCAAGGCCGAGTGTTGATTTACCAACTGCAGGACGCGCTGCAAGAACAATCATGTTTCCTGGATGCAGACCGTTGGTTAAAGTATCAAGATCTTTAAAGCCGGTCTTAACGCCTTCACCCTTAACGCCATTTGAAATTGCTTCGATTTCATCAAGTGCGGCTGGAAGAAGTTCGGATAGTTGAATGTAATCCTCGGTAGTGCGGTGTTCGGTAACTGAGAAAATTTCTGCTGAAGCTTGATCTACTGCATCATCAACTTCACCTTCGCCGGAATAACCAAGCTGGACAATCTTTGTGCCGGCTTCAACTAAGCGACGCATGATTGCATGGTCGCGAACAATCTTTGCGTAATAGCCAGCATTTGCTGCAGTCGGAACTGAGTTAATAAGTGTGTGTAAATAAGGTGCGCCACCTGCACGAGCGATGTCGCCACGCTTTGTTAATTCAGCCGCAACAGTTACTGGATCCGCAGGTTCGCCGCGACCATACAAATCTAGAATTGCATCGTAAATTAATTCATGTGCTGGTCGATAAAAATCTCGTTCGCGAATAATTTCAACAACATCTGCAATTGATTCTTTACTTAATAACATTCCACCAAGAACGCCTTGTTCGGCAATTAAATCTTGTGGTGGTGTGCGTTCGAATTCGATTGTTGCAGGAACGCGATTGTTGGAGTTGTTTCCGCGGTTGGGGAGTTCTGCGATGCTCATAGACAAAGCCTCCCAACTAGCACTGACATTAAAAATGGATTCTTACCTGCGTAATTTAATGAACTGAGCGTGAAAGGCGTTAGGCGTGAAGATTTTCATGTGTGTGAGCGTGTGGAGAAGCTGGGGATAGCGGTGGATAAGTTGTGTATAACAAGTGCATAAGTTGAGGGCATAGCCCTCATCTACGCTCAAAAGTTCGGTAAAGGCTGTGGGTAAAGATTTATTTTTTTATCTCAAAATATAAGAAGCCCGCCTCTTTCGAGACGGGCTAATTAAATTTAGGAGATATTAGATAGCGACAACACTGATGTTGACGACGGCAGATATTTGACCTTGAAGAGAAACCTTCGCGGTGTACTTGCCAAGCTTCTTGATATGTCCGGCAACCTTGATGCGGTGACGATCGATATCTAGACCTGTTACAGACTTAATGCCTGCAGCGATGTCCTTATCTGTCACTGAACCGAATAGAACTCCGGTTGCTCCGACCTTTGACTTAACAATGATCTCGGCCTTTTCAAGTGATGCTTTAATCTCTTTTGCGTGATCGAGATCGCGAATTTCGCGAGCGCTACGTGCACGACGGATTCCTTCAATCTGCTTTTCGCCACCAAGGCTCCAAGCGATTGCATTGCCGCGAGGCAGAAGGTAATTGCGAGCAAAACCGTCTTTAACGGTTACAACATCGCCAGCTTGTCCTAGACCAGATACTTCACGAGTAAGAATAAGTTTCATTTGTTATTCCCCTTATCGCGCTGTTGAGGTGTAAGGCAGAAG
>CANKCX010000063.1 GCA_947480375.1 Actinomycetota bacterium | reverse complement strand
CCTTTTTAGTCAAAATATCTGTGGCGGGATAATCGTGATGGGCTTGTGAATAGGTGCTCTTGCAGCCATCGATTGGGTAGACATAATTTGGTGAAGCCCAAGTCGTAGGAATAGAGCTAGCTAAAAGAACTAGCGTTAAGGAAGTTATCACTCTCTTCATTCAAGAATGATAACTTCCTATTTGCAATTACTTAACAACTATCTCAACTCGTCGGTTCAGCTTGAAGGCTGCGACACTCTTATCTTCAACAAGTGGCTTATCTGAGGCATAAGCACCTGTGAGTTTGACTGTTACACCCTTAGGTAGCAAAGTCTTTAAGTAAGCCGAAACCGCTTTATTGCGTTGTTCTGATAGCGCTTTATTATCGAAACCAGCAGAGCCTTGGATATCGGTATGGCCTGTGAGTGAAACATTCGTGAATCCATGATCTTTCACAACTGCTGCAACCTTCTTCAAAATTGACTTCGCAGCGGGTGTCAGTGCATATGAACCAAGATTGAAATTAACGTTACCAATTGAAATTGGATCATTCTTAACTTGAACTGGAACAGTCTGTCGTTCGCCTTGATTCTCGGCTACGACTGAGACTTTATCCTTAGGGCCTACAAGAACACCCTTCGGAAGCACAATCTTTCCACCGTCATCAACAGTTGCTGAAGATTTCTTGCCGTTGATTAAGACTTGAACGATTTTTACATCTGGTGCAATCTCAAGAGTTATCTCCTGTTTGATCGGAACGATTTGGTTGACAATGACTTTCTTTTCAGAAGCAATTGTCTTTATTACACCAGAATTATTAATCACGATTGGTGTAATTGGCTTCTTTGCAGGGACAACTGGTACAACTTCTGTAGGTTGCTCAGTCTTCTTATCTTCGGTCGGTTTGGTGTCCTCGATCTTCTTTCTAGGAACAGTGCCTCCTGGTGCACCTCCTGAAGCACATCCAGTCCAAACTGCATACAAAGTCGTATCCGTTGTGACGGTAATCGAATCAGAATTTGCATAAGTTGCGGCGCCACCTGAAGTTGTAGACCAACCACCGAAGGTGCAACCAGACTTTGAATAACTTGCAGCTCTAATGCTTGCCGCAACGCTTTGTGTGACAGTCTGAGCATTCATGCTTCCACTGCCACCATTTGAGTTAAAACTTAATTGACAGCAGGTATTTGACCATTGCGCATAGAGTTCTAAGTCAGAAGTAAATGCATAAACATCACTGTCGCTAAATGCGTCGCCATCGCCTGCGGCACCAGTATTCCAATTTACAAAGTGATAGCCAGATGGTGCCGTAAATGAATTGGCAGTAAGTGCGGTTTGAGTATCGCTAATCTGGTCAGACATAGTTCCCGAACCTGTATTGGCGTTAAATGAAACTCGGGCTTTTGTCGTGAAACTTACAATCTCGCCCCAGCCTTCATACAATCCCTTGGCATGAGTTTGATAGTAGTAAGTCCAGCCAGTGAAGAGACCACTTACAATTATTGAAGAAATATTCGTAGCAGTAGTTCCCGAAATAAACATTGGATCTGCTTCAATGTTGTAATCACATTTTAGATTACCTGTTTGAGCATCAAGTTCCATAGAAGCGCTTAAACAGAATTGGGCTTCTACATCGGTATCACCAGATGCATTGATGCTTCCATTTAGCGTGGCACCAGTTGTCAAACTTGTTGCATCGTAAGTCTGGCTTGTTGCAGCGTTCGTAACAGCTATTGGGGCTCCCGCGCTGAATTGCCTTACTCCACCGTAAGTTTTGCCTAGAGCGGTTTCAGCTGAGATTTGATAGTAGTAAATAATTCCGGAAGTTAAGGCTACGGTAGTTGTAGCAGATTCATATTGATTACTTAGAATTCCCGAATTAGTGGAACCTGATAGCAACTCGACATCGCATGATTCAAGCGCAGTGGTAGTTACCGAATCCATCGTGCTGGCTGTGGAGATACAGAACTTAACATTTGTGCCGCTAAGCGCCTGAGCATTCGTGCTAACCGTTCCATAAACCATTGCCTGAGTCGCGCTTACAACACTTGCGCCATCTGTAGAAACAGCTGGTGCACCGACAAAGAATGGAACTGCATCGCCGTAAGTTGTACCAAATGAGTTAACTCCAACGATTTGGTAGTAATACTTTGGACTTGCACTCGCCGTTAAAGTGAATGAAGAACTAGATGCATCAGTTGATGCTGTTTTTGTTTCTACTAACGCTGTCGTTGTGCAGCCCGTAATTTGAGTTGCAGTACTTGTATCAACGTCGCCTATCCCAACACCCTTGTAACAGAAGTAAACCGCTGTATCTGCACCCTTTGGATTTATCGTTCCATTAAGCGTTGCGCCAGTGGCTGAAATCGAAGTCGGCAAAGTTGTGACCGCTTCAGGCAGAGTGCCCCCCGATGAGAACCGCTTAATCGCGCCATATTCATTACCCAAATCATGATCGCCCAGGACTTGATAGAAGTATGTTGTTCCAGGATTTAGCCCGGTAACCGTTGCAGTAATCGTTTCAAGGGTCGTTCCCGCAGCTGTAACAGTGGAAGCTGGTGTGAAGGTTAAGTTAGATAAACAAGAATCAAGCAGGCCTTTCACATTGGATGCAGATGAGCTTGTGCTTACGCAGAATTTACTTGTGGTCGCCAGCGCATTTGTAGTTTTGACTGTTGCAGTCAAAGTTTCACTGGTAGAACTGATTGATTCAGCAGAGATTGTGGTTACAACTGGATTGTCGTAAGTCTTGAAACTCATAACACTTCCATATGTAATGAGTGAAGCTGTTGTTGAATCAGTTCCAATAGCCTGGAAATAAATAGTTGCGCCCGTTGCAATTCCGCTTATTGGCGCGGTAAAAGTAATTGCAGAAGTTGCAGTACTTGATGGATCAGTAACCGCAAGCGTCGATGTGCAAGTAGCCAATTTTCCAGTCGCCGCATCCAATGATCCGCTTGAATCATTAATGCAGAAGCTTGGAATTGAAGTCGTACCCGAAACAGGGCTGACATAACCACTTAAAGTTGCGCTCCAGGTGCTACCTGATTTTGCAATACTTGTTGCACTTACCGTACGAACAGTCGGTGCTCCAAGTATGAATGACTTGATTACTGTGCTCGTAGCAGTATCTGCCGAACCAGTTTTTGCAGTCGCCTTGTAGTAATAACGAGTATTGGTCGTTAGACCAGTAAGGCTGAATGAATATGTCTTTGATCCTATTGAAGTTGCCGGTGATTCTTTAGCTACAACGGCGGTTCCAGTACATGTATTTGAAGCGCCCAGGGTTTGAGATGTTCCCCAACAAAAACCAAGAACCGTCGAACCGCTTGGTGCATTTATCGAACCATTCAGTACAGCAGATGTCGCTTTAAGCATTGTTGCATCACTAGTGACCGGGGTTGGAGTCGTGACAGGGGTCGAAAAACTGCGAATATTGCCGTAGGTGTAATAAGTTTTGCTATTGCTTGTGCGAGAAGCTACAACTTGGAAATAGTAGGTTCCTGGTTCGGTGTAACTGTATGAATAAGAATCTGTTTTAGTTTCGCCTTTTTTGATGCTGTCTCTGACCGTTGAAGACTTTGTGCAATTCTTTAAATCACCACTGAGTGAATTAATCTCATACTTATTCAAAGTACAGAAAAGTATCTTGTAGGTAGAACCATCACTCTCGACCGTTGCAGTGTCATTAAGTGTTGCCGAACTCGCAGTGACGCTAGTCGCCGGATTGGTCCAGAGTTTCAGCCCCTTATTTGAATCTGAGGTTGTGAATTTGAACGGCAAACCGTACAAAGTAGTTCCACCCTGGGTTGCAATAATTTGCATGTAATAGGTGTTCTGCTTTGAAAGGCCAGTTATATTGGTTGAAACAAGGACTCCATCGCTAGATGTAGTTCCAAGGTCTGACGTACATTTGAAATATGAAGATCCAAAATATTTACTTCCACCACTTAGGTTCGCGGTCAAAGTTTCATTTGCAAATCTTGGCTCTGATTCTTTCATGTAGCAGAATTTGTAAGTTGTTGAAACTGCATTTGCATCTACAAGACCATTAAATGTTGCGGTAGTTGAAGAAAGTGCACTAACTCCGAGCGTTTTGGTTCCAAAAACTCCACCACCACTACTTTCAGTGGGCGCTGAAGTTCCAGTAACAGTGAAATCTCGAGTAACAGGTGACGCCGCCGGAATTGAAGCAGTGCCATCTTGACTAGCCACAATTGTGCAAGTGCCCGGAGCAATTGGAGTTATGTTCAATCCGCTTACGGTACAAATAGAAGGCGTTAAGGAAGTTAATGTAACTTTTAGCCCGGCAGCATCAGTTGTTGCATTTGAGGCAAAAGCTCCTGAACCTGAAGCCTTTGTAGCTGGAGCAGCAAAGGTAATAACTTGGCGAACAACTCCAGATTTATAGATTGTAAATGATCGAGTTACTGGGTTAGCAGCAGGAACAGTAGAACCATCGCCAGCTTGTGTTGCAGTTATGGAACAAATACCTGTTGTTGTTGCGTTAGTTGTTATAACTAGACCGGCAACGCTACAAGTTCCTGGTGTATTTGATGTAAGTGTTGGGGTGCCAAAAGTAGAAGTTGATCCAGATGCAAATGAAATTGCAGTAGTCGTATCCCCCGGTTGCGGGAAGATAATTTCATTACTGGCGCCAACATATGTAATTGTCAACGTATATTCGCCCGAACTATTATCGAGACCGTCATTTACATAGAAATTAAAATTAGTATTTGGCGAGCTCGGACTATTTGGGTTTAAACGGAACTTTCCACTTTCGATATCTGCAATCGAAATCTCTTGCCCAACCGAAACGGTTGTTGAAGTCCAAGATCCGCCAGAGTAATACTGCAGCGTGCCCGTACCTGCCGTTGGCAATGACGAAATAATAATTGAGTTGAATGGGTTTCCATCTACATCGTCATAAACCCCAAAATCTCCAACAGTAAATGTGTCTACTGTTGCAGTTCGAGAATCCATAAGTATTGTCTTGCTAGTTGAAGTTGGCGGCGTGTTGTAGCCATTCGCGTATTCAACTGGAGTGCTACCAGCCGGCCAGGCGCCAAAAACTAATCCAAACCAGTTAGTTGAACCGGCAACCACGTTTCCGAAATTCACATAAAACTCTTGCATTGAGTCATATTTAATTAGCACTTGATCTTGCGGAACAGTACTTCGTGAACCAGTCTTGTTAGCCTGGAAGCGAGTTAGTGGTTTTGTTGTTGATGCATCTGTTACAGGGATCGCAATTAAATTTGTTGGATCCATCATGGAATATTTCTGGAATCCAGAAAAATCTGAATATTGGTATGAACCAGCCGCAGTTGAACCATCTAAGTCGATTGATGAAATTCTTACATTTTGCAGAGTAACGATTACGCCGGTATCGGGCCCGTTATAAGAACCTCCTGCAAAGAATTGAAATCTTAGAGTTACCTTTCCGCCAACAGTATTTAATTGAAAGTTATTTGCATTCGAAGTTG
>CANKCX010000062.1 GCA_947480375.1 Actinomycetota bacterium | reverse complement strand
CAGTTAAATCCAATCCAACCCATTGCTTTGGCACCGGCTACTACTTCGCCTAATTTTTCTGGACCAACTTCAATATTTATATAACGCGCATTTATGCCGTGGTGTCGGTAAGCCGCTTCGACCATGACGACAGTTGGATTCTCATCTACAGGTTGGGCAAAGCAACCAGTCAATTGACTTAGAAAATGCAGTTCGCTCATTAGATCTCCATATTTAATCGTGAGGCCAGGGCGGGATCAATCTGCCAATCACTCAACATCTGTTTATACGTTTCAATCTCTTTGGCATCTGCCTTTGCGCCAGTAAGAATTGCGCGAATCATAATATTTCGAGGTGTGTGTTCGCCACCGATGAATTCAATTACTTCGGTGCGATAGCCGACCAATTTAAGAATCTGAGCTCGAAGCGCATCAGTCATTAAATCTCCTAGACGTTCTTTCATCAGCCCATGCTTTGTTAATAAGTTCCAAGGTTGTGGAACGTTGCTCATCTGAGTCTGTAAGTCATGCTGACAACAAGGTGCAATTAATAACATTTTCGCGCCACCGTTTACAGCCCAAGCAATTGCATCATCGGTAGCAGTGTCACAGGCATGAAGTGCGATTGCCACATCGCAAGAGGTAATTGAAGTCTGATCAATGGCCTCGGCTTTAAATTCGATGGAATTCTCAATATGTAATTTCTTTGCTATTTCAGTATTGCGTTTTAAAGATTCTGGTCTGATATCAATTCCGATTACATGAACCGGCATATCAATACTCTTTAAATATTGATGGACCGCAAAGGTTAGATATGCATTGCCACATCCAAGATCGGCAATTACGAGCGGTTTATCTGGCGTTGGTTTTGCAATCTGTTTAGCTTCGATTGCCGAATTAAGTGTCGGGACAAGTAGGCGTAGAAACTCTTCTACTTGTAAATATTTATCCGACCGTGAAGGTTTCACATTTCCGGATGCATCTGAAATTCCGACTTCTATCAAGAACGGATCTGAAGCCGCTAGGAGTCTGGCCTTCTTACGATCATGTTCAAGGTTCTGCTCTCGCGCACCTTTCTCTTCATGAACTTGCGCCTCACCTTTTTTGGTAATTCGAATTGAAAACGCGCCTGCTGTGTGTTCGACCAAAATATTTGCATATCCCATTTCAAGAAAGGCGTGAGCGTCAAAATCTTTAGGAGCAATATTCTTAGCTGTTGTTACGCGACCATCATTTTCAGAAACCTGCAGAACTAGAGATTCCTTAATCAAAACTGGGCGAATATCAATTCTTTCAACCGGTACTGTCAGGTTTCGACGGCGACCAGAAAGAACAACCCGTACCAACTTAGAAGTATCTGAAATTAACCTTGCCGCCTCGGCAAAAGCACTCTCTAACTCTGTTGCCACTTTAGAGACTCTTTAAAATGCGGTCAGCAGCATCTTTTATTTGAGTATCGCTGGCCGTCATTGCAATACGTATGTGTTGGGCACCAGCTTCACCATAAAAGATTCCCGGTGTTGCCAAAATTCCTAGTCCAGCGAGCCAAGCAACTGAATCCCATGAACTTTCATTTCGTGTACACCAGATATATAAACCAGCTGTCGAAAAATCAATTTGGAAGCCAGCTTTAATTAGGGCGCCACTCAAGATTTCGCGTCGTGCGGAATATCGCTCTGCTTGTTCTGCAACATGTGTTTCATCACCAAGTGCTGCTGTCATTGCTCTTTGGATCGGCAATGGAACCATCATTCCTGCATGTTTTCTGACTTCGCGAATCTGGCCAATTATTTCAGCATCACCAACGATTAGCCCAGCACGATATCCGGCAAGGTTAGAACGCTTCGACATTGAATGAACTGCAATTAAATTCTTGTTGTCGCCATTTGCTAGTTTGAGAATTGAAACTGGCGCCGCGCCTTTTGCTGGAAAACTTATATAACACTCGTCGCTTACGACTAAAGAATTTTGAGATCTGGCATATGAAATAACCGATTGCAACTCTTCGACGCTATGGACGCGGCCAGTCGGATTTGATGGTGAATTTATCCATGCCATTTCACTCTTTGGCCAAGTACTTGCATCTATATCAACTGGAATCGCTTTTGCACCGTGAATCATCGAGCCAACTAAATAAGTTGGATATGCAACCTTTGGGTAGAGAACGGTCTTAGCTTCAAGAATTGTGGGAAGCCATGCAACTAACTCTTTCGAACCAATGGTTGGCAGCACATCGAATTCACCAGTCGCACCAAGAATTTTTGTTGCCCAATTTCGCATTGCTTCGCGAAGTTCTGGCGTACCAATTGTTAAGGGATAGCTAGGTGCGTTTGAAGAATCTTGTAACGCCTTTTGAATAAATCCTGGGACAGCATCGACTGGTGTGCCCTGCGATAAATCAATTAATCCGCCCGCATGTTCGCGAGCGCGCGCACCATACGGCGCCAGCGCATCCCAGGGAAAATCAGGAAGCTTCAGAGTTCTTACTTATTCGGCTTTAGGTGGAAGTGCTTTAACAAGTTCGTGATCGGTTCCGGTTGCGCCAACTTTCGCAGCGCCTCCTGGTGAACCAATCTCAACGAAGAATTCACTATTAGCCTTACCGAATTCTTTCCATTGTGATGGCACATCATCTTCGTAATAGATGGCTTCAACTGGACAGACTGGTTCGCAGGCACCGCAATCAACGCATTCATCAGGTTGGATGTAAAGCATGCGTCCACCCTCATAAATACAATCAACAGGACATTCTTCGATGCAAGACTTATCCTTAACGTCCACACAAGGTTCTGCGATTATGTATGTCAATTGAATACCTTTCTTACTTATCTAACTAATCTTATGTGCCTAGGATAGCGAATACCTGCAATTTCTCTAGTGCATATCTAACGATGGGAGGGGACTTTATTATGGGAAATCCCACTCCTTCACAAAATGAGATTGGCAAACGAGTATCAATTCGCTTGCACGACCCCGAGGGCGGCTTTCGAGATTTGCTTGGCACTTTAGAAGAAATCGATGCCGTCCGAAAGAAAGATGGCAGCTTAAAGAAGTTTGATCCAGCCGCCATAGCGCTCTGGAAGGTAGTCCCTGAAAGATGAATACCGGACTATTTATTTTTGATACGAAAGCGCGCGAATTAAAGGAAGTTACTGCTGCTAATGGTTTTGAGGTTCAGATTTATTGCTGTGGGCCAACGGTTTATCGCGATGCACATGTTGGAAATCTGCGGACATTCTTACTCGGCGATCTAGTAAAGCGGATTCTTAATTTCTCGGGAATCGATTCCAACTTTATCCAGAACATCACCGATGTTGGACATATGGCCGAAGATATCGTGGGAAATGAAATTGGTGAAGACAAATTACTCACACAATCAAAAGCTGAGAAGCTTGATCCATTTGTAATTGCCCGAAAATATGAAGCGGGTTTCCATGCTGATCTAGCAAAATTAAATGTAATTCCTGCTGCGGCATATCCCAAGGCAAGTGAAACAATCGAATTAATGCAGGATTTGATTTCAAAATTGATAACGACCGGTCATGCATATGTGGGTGAGGACAAATGTGTCTATTTCTCGGCGCAGAGTTATCCCTCATATGGCGAAATTTCTGGAAACCGTTTGGATTCATTAAAACCTGGACACCGCTATGAATATGTTGAAGATGGCGCAAAGAAGTTTCATGCCGATTGGGCGCTCTGGAAAGCTGCGGGAAATCGCAGCGAAATGATTTGGGATTCACCTTGGGGACCAGGATTTCCGGGCTGGCATATCGAATGCTCTGCAATGTCATTGCACTTCCTGCAGGGACACGTTGATTTACACCTAGGTGGAATCGATCTACGTTTTCCGCATCACGAAAATGAGCGCGCACAATCTAATGCTGCTGCGGGTTATGAAGTAGTTGAAAATTGGGTCCACGGAGAACATTTGCTTTTCGAAGGTCGCAAAATGTCAAAGAGCGCCGGCAATGTTGTTCTTCTAAATGATCTGATTGCAAAGGGAATTGATCCACTTGCTTTGCGCCTCTGTTTTATGGAGAACCGATATCGCAGCCAGATGGATCTAACTTGGGATTCGCTGCAAGCAGCAGATTCCACACTCGATCGCTGGCGCCGCAAATATTCGCAGTGGCTTGGCGACGGTGATATCGATAAGCAATTTGTATCAGAATTTACGCAAGGCTCACTCGCTGATATCCAACGTGATTTAGATACACCTAGGGCTCTGCAACAACTTAGGAAATTAGAGAAAGATGAGTATTTAACTGGTGCGACAAAGGCGAAATGCTTTGAAGAAGTTGATCATATTTACGCCTTAGATTTAATTAGGCCACCAAAAGCAAAAGCTGAAGCTAGCGCCGAAATTACTGAATTACTCGAAAAACGCGCAGCTGCAAGAGTCGCAAAAGATTTCGCACAAAGCGATGAACTGCGAGATCAACTAACTAAATTAGGAATAAGCGTAAAAGATTCACCAACAGGGCAGAACTGGGATTGGCTTTAAATCTTTTTAATAGCAGCAACTGTGGCTATAAAGAGGCCACCTAGCAAGAATAGATTTCCGTAAACATTTGAAATAATTAAAATTTCATTGCTTAATCCATAGGAGCCGGCACGAAGTGCAACTGCTAACCAACCTACGCCAGCGATAATCTTAAATTTGCGCGAACTAAATGCTTGTCCCACAAAGTTGATTCCTACGGCAGTTGCAATCAAAGCCAATAAAATTCCGATTGGATGAAACGCGTTATGAAGAAGCACGCCTACTGCGCTTATTAACGCACCGAGAAAGAACGATGCGACTGCTTTAATCAAAGAGATCTACCTCGCGCCCTTTGGCATCAACCTTTGCGCTCTTTGAACCTTTAACTAAGGTGTAATACTCGTGACCCCAGACTTGGTTTCCTAAATTATTTGAGAGTGCAAAAAATGGTCCATCTAATTCAATTTGGGTTGGGTGCGCAGCCATCGCCTTCATCTTGGCATCGATAAATGCAGTGCCATCGATAAGAGTTGTGACTAGTTCATCTGGCTTTGCAAAGGGCAGATCATCGGCACTTTCGGCACCAAAGAAATCTGAACCAATTTCTTTCATCTTATCGATGCCCTCTTGAATTACAGATCTTGGCATTGTGTTCCAATAAATCTTGGAAATTTCCCATGGCGCATCGCTGCCAAAATTAGAGTCGGCAGCTAATTCCGCTGCGCGCATTGCAACGCGGTGTGCCTGAATATGATCGGGATGGCCATATCCCCCGAATTCATCGTATGTAACTAGAACTTGTGGTTTTACTTCACGAATGATTTTTACTAAATAACTTGCAGCATCATCAAGGCCGGCTTGCCAGAAAACATCACTGCGATTATTTGGTTCGGTCCCCATCATTCCGCTATCGCGCCACAAGCGATCTGGTGCACCTAGAAATCTAAAATCTGTAACACCAAGTGCCGCCATTGCATCTGCAAGTTCGCCTTCACGATGTTTACCGAGTTGATCGTTCTTGGTACTTGCAAGATCAGCTAAAGCCGGGACCAATACTTCGCCCTCTTCACCACGTGT
>CANKCX010000061.1 GCA_947480375.1 Actinomycetota bacterium | reverse complement strand
GGTTTATCTGCAGCTGAAACTTATTTAGATCAGAATAAAATTATTGATATTGCCAAGAAATCTGGCGCAGATGCAGTTCACCCGGGATATGGCTTTCTCTCAGAGAATGCTGATTTCGCAGATAAAGTTATTGCTGCCGGATTAATTTGGATTGGGCCACCACCAAGAGCAATTAGATTGCTTGGTGACAAAGTTTCAGCAAGAAAAATTGCAGCCGAAGTTGGCGCACCGTTGGTTGCAGGCACCATTGATCCAGTTGATACTCCTGAAGAGATTGTGCAATTCGCAAAGGAACATGGATTGCCAGTTGCAATCAAGGCGGCACATGGCGGCGGCGGACGCGGGCTAAAAGTTGCCCACACGATTGAAGAGATTCCAGAACTTTTTGCATCTGCTGTGCGTGAAGCAATTACCGGATTCGGTCGTGGTGAATGTTTCGTTGAACGTTATCTAGATAAACCCCGACATGTTGAAACCCAAGTTCTTATCGATTCTAAGGGCAATGCAATTGTTGTAAGTACGAGAGATTGTTCTTTGCAACGTCGCCATCAGAAATTAGTCGAAGAAGCACCGGCGCCATTCTTATCGCAGGCCCAGATTGATCAGCTTTATGCATCTAGTAAGGCCATCATGAAGAAGGCTGGTTATATAGGTGCTGGAACTTGTGAATTCTTAATTGGTTCTGATGGCACGATTTCATTCTTAGAAGTAAACACTCGTCTGCAAGTAGAACACCCAGTCAGCGAAGAAGTGACCGGGCTAGATCTAGTTCGTGAACAATTTAGAATTGCAGATGGCCTTGAAATTAATCCAGTAGATCCAGTAATTCGTGGCCACAGTATTGAATTTAGAATTAATGGCGAAGATCCGGGTAAGGGTTTTCTTCCATCTCTAGGAACTATTACTAAATGGGAAGTTCCTTCTGGGCCTGGCGTTCGTATCGATGCTGGTTTTGACCATGGTCACACAATTGGATCGCACTTTGATTCACTACTCGCAAAATTAATTGTTACGGCAGCCACCCGCGAAGAAGCCATTGAACGTGCTCGTCGTGCGCTGCGGGAATTTGATATTGGTGGCCTCGCAACAGCGCTGCCGTTCCACCGCGCAATTGTCGATGATCCTAATTTCATTAAAGATTTCAAGGTATATACAAGCTATATCGAAAATGAATTCAATAACGAGATTCCGCCATTTTCCTTTAAACAAGGAACCGCCGATTCAAAGGCTGCATCACAGAAGATTATTGCTGAAGTAGATGGACATAGATTTGAAGTATTGCTTCACACTCCAGAGCCAATTCAGAAGCGACACCGAGTGAAGAGCAATGCAATCACAGCGCTTGCTGGTGATTCTCTCGAGAGCCCAATGCAGGGAACTGTGGTGAAAGTTGTTAAAGGAAATGGTGACCGAGTCGAGGTTGGCGATCTGATTGTTGTTCTTGAAGCCATGAAGATGGAACAACCTTTGATAGCTCACAAGGCAGGAACAATTTCAAAGTTGCATGCAAGTGTTGGACAGACTGTTGCGAGTGGTGCCGTTCTTTGTGTCATCGAAGATTAGGGCTTAAGTGCTAGATTTAAGGCGTGAATTCAACGCTACTTCCTAATTACAGCGAAGCATCGCTAAGGAATTTCTTAAAGACCCTTCCTCCCGTTGATCAAGTTGGAGCAAGCGCGCGGGTAGAAATGTTGGCAACTCGCAGCATAAAAACCTCAAGTAAGAATTGGGCAATTGATCTAGCAATTCGAATGGTTGATCTAACAACTTTAGAAGGTGCAGATACTCCTGGAAAAGTTAAAGCGCTTTGTGCAAAAGCTGTCTATCCAGATCCAACAGATTTAACGGTGCCATCAGTAGGCGCGATCTGTGTTTATAACGACATGGTAAAAATTGCTAGAGATGCTCTGGATTCTGGCGGCGGAAAACATATTCCTGTAGCAGCCGTTACAACTGCATTTCCATCTGGTCGAGCAAGTATGGAAGTTAAAATTCAAGATACTAAAGATGCAATTGCAAATGGTGCCGGTGAAATAGATATGGTTATTGACCGCGGTGCTTTCTTAGCCGGAAATCTAGGTTTGGTATTTGATGAGATTAAGACAATTAAAGAAGTTTGTGGCTCAGATGTGCATCTAAAAGTTATTCTCGAAACCGGTGAACTAGTAACTCTTGATAATGTACGCAAAGCCTCTTATCTAGCCATGTTGGCTGGCGCAGATTTCATTAAAACAAGTACCGGAAAAGTGGCTCCAGCCGCTACGGCTCCTGTCGTCTACGTGATGCTTGAAGCTGTACGAGATTTCTACAAAATGACTGGTACTCGCATTGGCGTAAAACCTGCAGGCGGAATTCGAAATACTAAAGATGCAATCAAACAATTGGTTCTAGTAAATGAAATTGCTGGACCAGAATGGCTAGATCCATCGCTCTTCCGTATCGGTGCAAGTGCGCTTTTAAATGATTTGCTAATACAGCGTATGAAAATGCGCGATGGATATTACGCAAGCCCTAATTATGTGACGTTAGATTAATGAGAAAAGAACAGAGATGAGTAATGTGAATAACTTCGAATACGCACCGGCCCCAGAATCTTCTGCCCTTGTAGATATCAAGAGCGAATATGGCTTATTTATAAATGGGAAGTTCGTCGCACCTAAGTCGGGAAAAACTTTCACGACGGTTAATCCAGCAACTGAAGAAGTACTAGCCAAGATTGCTTACGCCGAATTAGCCGATGTAAACCTAGCTGTGACCGCGGCTCGCAACGCTTTTGTTAAGACTTGGTCAAAGATGCCAGCAGCAGAACGCGGTAAATATCTCTTTAGAATTGCCAGAATTTTGCAGGAACGCAGCCGTGAATTTGCAGTACTTGAAACTTTAGATAACGGAAAACCAATTCGCGAAACAAGAGATACCGATATTCCACTTGCAGCGGCACATTTCTTTTATCACGCTGGTTGGGCAGACAAGCTTTCATATGCCGGACATGGATCAAATCCAAAACCGTATGGCGTTGCGGCACAGATAATTCCTTGGAACTTTCCGATGCTTATGTTGGCCTGGAAGATCGCACCGGCACTAGCAACTGGAAATACGGTTGTTCTCAAGCCCGCCGAAACAACTCCACTTACTGCGCTTTTATTTGCCGAGGTTTGTCAGCAAGCAGGGCTACCAGCAGGTGTTGTAAATATTGTTACTGGCGATGGCGCTACAGGATCACATCTGGTTAATCACCCCGGCGTCGATAAGGTTGCATTCACTGGTTCGACTGGTGTCGGAAAGGCAATTGCAAAAGCAATCGCCGGAACCAAGAAGAGCGCAACACTTGAGCTTGGCGGCAAAGGTGCAAATATTGTTTTTGAGGATGCTCCAATTGATGAAGCAGTTGAAGGAATAGTTAATGGCATTTTCTTCAATCAAGGTCATGTTTGTTGCGCTGGTTCAAGGCTTCTAATTCAAGAGAACGTTCAAGATGAAGTCATTGAAAAACTGAAGAACCGCATGAATTTAATTCGCATTGGTAATCCAATGGATAAGAACACCGATCTTGGCGCAATCAATAGCTCGGCCCAGCTTGGACGAATAAAAGATTTAGCTGAATCTGGTGATATCGAAGGTGCGATGCGCTGGAGCCCAGATTGCAAACTTCCTACTTCAGGTTTCTGGTATCCCCCAACAATATTTACTGGTGTATCTCAGTCGCACAGAATTGCACGCGAAGAAATCTTTGGACCTGTTCTTTCGGTTCTAACATTCCGAACTCCACAAGAAGCAATAGATAAGGCGAATAACACGCCTTATGGCCTATCTGCAGGTATTTGGAGCGATAAGGGATCGCGAATTCTTTGGACTGCAAAGCGACTTCGTGCCGGAGTTATCTGGGCGAATACCTTTAATAAATTTGATCCAGCAAGCCCATTCGGAGGTTATAAAGAATCCGGCTGGGGTCGAGAAGGTGGAAGACATGGTCTCTCCGGTTATTTGAAGGGACAATACTAAAATGCGTATCGATGTCATGAAAACCTATAAGTTATTTATTAATGGCAGCTTTCCACGAAGTGAATCTGGTCGCGTATATGAATTAAAGGATGCCAAGGGAAAGTTCCTTGCTAATCCATGTTTTGGTTCTCGAAAAGATTTACGTGAATCAGTAGTTGCCGCAAGAGCAGCGCACCACGGCTGGTCAAGTGCAACAGCATTTAACCGTGGCCAAATTCTTTATCGCGTTGCAGAAATAATGCAAGGTCGTTCTGAACAGTTCATTGCTGAAATAGTTGCCCAAGAAGGTGCTACACCGGCTTCTGCAAAGGCTCAGGTGCAAAGCGCAATCGATACTTGGGTTTGGTATGCCGGATGGTGCGACAAGATCGATTCAATCTCTGGATCTACTAATCCAGTTTCTGGTCCGTTCTACAACTTCTCAATCCCAGAGAGCCTTGGCGTAGTTGCAATTTTTGCCGATGGAAAGCCATCGCTGTTGAATTTGGTTGCTGCAGTAGCACCTGTAATTGCGACAGGAAATACTGCGATTCTCATTGCCAATGAAAAGAATCCATTGTGTGCGATTACTCTCGCTGAATGTCTTGCAACAAGTGATGTTCCAGCCGGCGTCATCAATATTCTTACCGGTAAGGCTGATCAATTCGTATCATGGGCCGGATCCCACATGGATATCGATGGCATTGATGCAACAGGCCTAAGCAATAAGGAAGTTATCGAACTTAAAGAGCTGGGCTCTGAGAATCTGAAGCGGATCTACTCATTTAACGAGGCGCTTTCAACAAAGCGAATGACCAATTTCATGGAGATAAAGACGATCTGGCACACAGTCGGAATTTAAGGTTAGTTAATAACCTTAATATTCTTAGCCAGAATCGCAGCTTTTGCTTTAGCTACCGCACTCTTCGAAGCTTGATTCGCATTTGTTGCGATTAGATCAACTCCGTTATTGGCTAAATTATATTTACGTCCAAAGACGCCATTAGCAGCGTCAACATCTTCGGTAATAGTTTTATTTGCAACTGCAGCAGTGAACAAATCGATGACAGCAAGATCAAATCTCTGATTTACATACCCGATTAGAAACTTCTGGGCATCTTTTGTTGCCAAGAAAAATTGCTCTGGGCGGACTCCGATTAATTTTATAGATTTCTTCGCCTTAGCTAACTTGGTAAGTGAAGTAATCACACTGCTATTGCGCGACCAATTAGCAAAAATTACATCAACCCCTTGGCCAGCAAGATTTGTAATGTCTGCATCTGCTGATGTGTTCGGATTGCGAGCAAAAACTTTTACCTTCTTAGCTGCAGATTTAACTCCTGCTTGAAAATTACGCAGTGCCAAATCGTTCTTTGGGTTATCTGAATCCCCTAGGTACCCAACTTTGCCACTCTTAGAATTTAGCGCAGCCATAATTCCGGCAAGATATGAACCCTCGTTCATACCAAATGCCATGCAACTCACATTCAAAGATTCGACGCCAGAGCTACCAACTATTGCAAATTGATTCTCTGGATACTTTTCTGACATAAATGTCATGGCCT
>CANKCX010000060.1 GCA_947480375.1 Actinomycetota bacterium | reverse complement strand
TCATCAAGAGTGACTTGAATTAAGACGCGGTGTGCAGGATCCATTGTTGTGTCCCAAAGTTCTTTTGCAGGCATCTCGCCCAGACCTTTGAAGCGTTGAATACCATCTTCTTTTGGTAAGCGCTTTCCGGCGTCGATACCAATTTGAATAAAACCATCTCGTTCGCGATCAGAGAATGCATATTGAACTGGTTCTTTGCCGCCCCACTTAAGTTTATAAAGTGGTGGTTGTGCAAGATAAACAAAACCATTTTCAATCAAAGGACGCATAAATCTAAAAAGTAGAGTTAAAAGAAGTGTACGGATATGTTGGCCGTCAACATCAGCATCTGCCATCAAAATAATTTTGTGATAGCGAAGTTTTGCGACATCGAAATCGTCGTGGATTCCGGTACCAAGTGCTGTAATAAGTGATTGCACTTCATTGTTCTGTAATACGCGATCAATGCGCGCTTTTTCAACATTCAAAATCTTTCCGCGAATAGGAAGCACTGCTTGATATCTTGAATCACGGCCACCTTTTGTGGAACCGCCTGCAGAGTCACCTTCGACAATATAAAGCTCGCACTTTTCTGGTTCGGTCCATTGGCAGTCTGCCAATTTTCCGGGCATTCCACGGCCTTCAAGCAAGCCTTTTCGGTTACGTGATAAATCTCGTGCTTTTCGCGCTGCAACTCGCGCTGCTGCTGCATCAATGCTTTTACGAACAATATCTTTGCCTTCGCCAGGATTTTGTTCAAACCAACTAGTTAAATGATCGTTCATACTTTTTTGCGTGAAAGATTTTGCTTCTGTATTTCCAAGTTTTGTTTTTGTCTGTCCTTCAAATTGAGGCTCGGCTAATTTAATTGAAACAATTGCAGTTAAGCCTTCGCGAATATCTTCACCGGTTAGGCGATCTTCCTTCTTGCGAATAAATCCCCACTCTTCACCAAACTTATTTACTACAGAAGTTAGTGCGGTACGAAAACCTTCTTCATGTGCTCCACCTTCGTGGGTGTGAATCGTGTTTGCAAAGGTATAAACAGATTCGGTGAAACCAGCATTCCATTGCATGGCAACTTCTAAACTCATTTTATGTTTGGTTTCATCGGCAACAAAAGAGATTATTGATTTATGGGTTTCGCCCTTGGTTTGATTTAGGTGCTTAACAAAATCAATGATTCCGCCTTCGTAGTGATAGCGAACGTAAAGTGGTTCACCTTTTTCATCTACGTGGCCGGGACGTAAATCTGTAAGTGTTAAAACTAAGCCTTTATTTAGAAAAGCCATTTCGCGAAAACGAGTAGATAAAACTTCAAATGAAAAATCAGTAGTTTCGAATATTTCGGAAGATGGCCAGAAGGTAACTGTTGTTCCGGTATCTGTTGTGGCTTCACCTTTGCGTACTGGTGCTTGAGGAACGCCTAATTTATATTCTTGGAACCAATTAAAACCATCGCGCTTTACTTGAACAGCTAAATCAGTACTAAGTGCATTAACTACAGAGATACCAACGCCGTGCAAACCACCAGAAACTGAATATCCACCATCGCCGAATTTTCCGCCGGCGTGTAAAACTGTTAGTACAACTTCTAAAGCTGGTTTCTTTTCAACTGGGTGCATATCGACTGGAATTCCGCGGCCGTTGTCGACAACTTGTAGCGAACCATCTGGCATTAAAGAAATATTTATATCGGTGCAATATCCGGCTAGCGCTTCATCAACTGAGTTATCTACAACTTCATAAACCAGGTGGTGTAATCCGCGTTCGCCGGTTGATCCGATGTACATACCGGGGCGCTTGCGAACTGCATCGAGGCCTTCAAGGACGGTGATATTTGAAGCGTCATAGGTGTTCTTGCTCAATTAGCACCTCCTATCAAATCCATAAATTCCTGCGGGGGAACTTCCTAAAACCGCTAAGGGGAAAACCTCGGCTGTTTTTGTTAAATCACTGCCGTAATCCTAGTCGTTAAATCAAAGTTGAACTACCGCAAAAGAGGCTTGTGCGGTGGATTAGACGGGCTATCTCGTGGAAGTTGTGGGTACTTACTGTGTGGCAGGCTGTAACTGGTTTTTAACCGTAGGTATCGCGTGGCCCTTTGGCTCCTCGAATTGTCCGCAACCCTTTCTTCCAGCTTGGCGCATGAGGTCCGATGAAGACCAAGGTTTCAACCAGGGCGCCCGGAGCAGAACTGCTAATAGTTTTTAAAAGATCAGAAGAAATTAAATTCAATTGAGTTGCCCACGCGGTTGATGAAGTTTGAATTGTTAAGCGGCCATCAACAAGTGAAATAGGAGTTGAGTGAGTTGCAATTTCACCCCCAACTATTTTCTCCCAATCAGCAAAGATATTTCCTTCTGCTAATCCTTGGCGCCAGTCGCGATTTAAAACTAATTCATCTAATACCGAACCAAGTTGTTGTGGGTCTCCGATTTTTCCTCGAGTTTCAGTAACTTCACCAATTTTATTTCTTCTTGGTTGGTTTCTAAATGCGCGATACAACTCGCGGGCTAGGTCGCGGGCCATTTATTCACCTGCTGCAATCTTAGAAACATGGCCAGATTTTACGAGATATTTATTCCCGGTTAACTCTTTTGGTAAATCATTTTCTACAGCAACTGTAATAAAGGTTTGTTCGGCTGACTTCGCAAGTTTGATCAAATGAATTCGGCGTTCTTCATCAAGCTCTGAAAAAACATCATCTAAAATCAAAATTGGTTTTAACCCATCTTTTTCTAACAATTGGTAGGTTGCCAACTTTAAACTTAGTGCAATTGACCAAGATTCTCCGTGGCTTGCATAGCCTTTGACTAAATGATCACCAAGGTTTAAAAGTAGATCGTCGCGATGTGGGCCGGTAAGTGTTAAGCCTCGCTCTATTTCAGAAGCCCGTGTGAGTCGCATGCGTTCTAAGATTTTTTTAGTGTTTTCAGCGGCAATCAATAAAGGCTCTTCGATACTTGATTTGTAATTAATGAACGCTGGTTTCTCAGATGAAATATCTCGATAAATCTCTTGGAATATTGGTTCAAAATCTTTTAGCGCTTGCAGCCTGGCTGCAATTACTTCGCCACCAAAGTTTGCGACTTGTTCATCCCACGCGGTGAGTGATTCAGTTCCAGCTCTTGATTTTAAAAGGGAGTTTCGTTGGCGAACAGCTCTTTCGTAATCAGAGATAACTCCAGCCATTCTTGGTGATCTTAAAATTAGAAGCTGGTCGATAAATTTACGGCGTTCGCTGGGATCTCCGCGCACTAAATCTAAATCTTCAGGTGAGAAGTAAATGGCTTGGACAATTCCGAATATTTCTTTCTGGCTGCGCACTGGGTTCTGGTTAATGCGGGCCCGGTTTGCGCGTTCTGCATTTATTTCTAACTCAACAAGCACTTCTCGATCTGGGAGTTGAGTTTTAGCTCGCACATATGCGGCTGCGCTTCCTAATTGAACAAGGGGTTGATCACTGGAAACTCGATGTGATGAGAGAAAAGATAGATACAAAATAGATTCAATTATGTTTGTTTTGCCCTCGCCGTTTCGGCCGATAAAAATAGAGATGCCGGGATTTAATTCAAGTTCTAGGTTTTTATAGGACCTAAATGTGGTTAGCGATAGATTTGAAATAAACACTTATTTGATTGCGTATTTCTATTTTTTATGAGGTGTAACGCATTGGCATTAATAAATACTTATAGGAAGTGTTTATTGCGCCGCTTGGTTCTGTTTTTCCAGTTAGAACCGCTGGTTTTTTATCGCCAGTAAATGAGATGTGAACAAATGGCGCATTGATTGCTTGTAGGCCATCGGTTAAGAAGGTTGGGTTGAATGCGATATTTATATTCTCGCCTGAATAATTAATATTTAATTCTTCAGTTGCTTGTGCATCTTCGCCAGTTCCGGCTTCAAGTTGCAAGGTGTTGTTAGCAAAAACCAAACGCAGTGGCACAGTTTTGTCGGTAACTAACGCAACTCGGCGAACAGAATCTAAAAAGGGCGCAACTTCGATTGTTGCCTCTGCTGTTGATTCTGAAGGTAACAAATGTCTAAATGGTGGGAAGCTTCCGTCTAGTGTTCTAGATGTCATGGTTTTATCTTCAGATACAAACCCAACCAGTTTTTCATTAGAAGCAGCTGGTGAAAGGGCGAAAGTTATTTCTCCACTTCCGGTTAGAGATTTTGCGGCATCAACAAGTGTTCTTGCGCGCAGCAAAGTAGAGGCTTCTAAGTTTTGATCTTTAGGGCTCCAGTTAATTTCTTTTACTGCTAAACGATATCTATCGGTTGCTGCAAGTGTGATTGTTGTTTTGTTCATTTCAATATGAACGCCGGTAAGTGTTGGAAGTGAATCATCTTTGCCTGCTGCAATTGCAACTTGGTGTACTGCGGTTGCAAAAACATCGCCAGGAATTTGTCCTGCTGCTTGTGGAAGGGTTGGAAGATTTGGGTATTCATTTACTGGAAGGGTTGGAAGAGTGAACTTCGCGCTGCCGGCTGTAACCAAAACTCGGGTTCCGTCTAATAAAAAAGTTACGGGTTTTGCGGGAAGAGATCTTGCAATTTCGGCCAGCAATCTTCCTGGAACTAAAACTTTTCCTTTAGTCGCAATATCTGCGCCAACAATTGCTTTGGTGGAAGTTTCTAAATCAGAACCAGTAAGTGTGATTGTGTCTGAGACATCAATCATGATTCCAAGAAGGGCGGTTTGAATTGGTCTGGCAGAAAGGCTGCGGGCAACCCAATTGACAGCATCGATCAATGGATCGCGTTCGACAACAAACTTCATCTCTCTATCCTTCCTGTTAAAGAGTGAGAAGCAAACCCACACAGGTTCGCCAATCCCCACCCTTTTCTATTTAATATAAGTATTCGTAGTAACTAGAGCTAAATCCTGTGGATATCTAACAAAACCCCTGGTCGCCCCGCTTAAATCCCCCAACAATAAGCTGTGGGTGAAGCGTGGATAACCAAGAATAACTTTTACCTCTGACACCATCCACACACCCCCGCTCTACCTTTTCCACAGTTATCCCCAAGTTATCCCCAAGTTGGGGGCAACTTTCTACACAACCTTTGTAATTACCTTCTCAAAACCTAATTTCTAGCTTGGAGCTTGATCCGGTTGGTCAACTCAGTCACCTGGTTGTAAATCGAGCGCCGCTCGGCCATTAATTGACGAATCTTGCGGTCGGCATGCATCACAGTTGTGTGGTCACGCCCGCCAAAAGTCTGGCCAATCTTTGGAAGGGAGAGCTCAGTCAACTCGCGGCACAAGTACATAGCAATCTGGCGGGCGTTAACCAAAACCCGAGATCTTGATGTGCCACACAAATCATCCAAAGTAAGACTGAAGTATGTGGCGGTCTGAGCCATGATTGTTGTTGCTGTTATTTCTGGCCCACCGGCTTCTGGAATTAAATCCTTTAAAACAATTTCAGCTAAACCTAAATCAACAGCTTGGCGATTTAAAGATGCGAATGCAGTCACACGAATAAGTGCGCCTTCAAGTTCGCGAATATTAGAAGAAATTTTGCTAGCGATATATTCCAAAACATCATCCGGAGCATTTAATTTATCTTGCGCAGCTTTC
>CANKCX010000059.1 GCA_947480375.1 Actinomycetota bacterium | reverse complement strand
TTCGATGAATGTTATTGGTACCTGTGCAATTGAAAATGCATTTACAAATGCTTGCATTGCGATTTCAATTTGAAAACCATAACCCTTAGTCGAAATATTATTTAGATCAATTGCCTCCAGGAATCGGCGATTCAAAACTCGGTAACCACTAGTTAAATCACTAATCGGTAAACCAAGAGCTGAAGATGCATATCTAGTTCCTGCCTTAGAGATGAATCTTCGATACCAAGGCCAGTTCTCGATTCGTCCGCCATCAATCCACCGCGTACCAATGACTAAGTCGTGGCTATTACTTGCTTCTAAAAGGTCGGGTAATTGAGAAACCAGATGACTTCCATCCGCATCAATCTGGACGAAAAGATCGAAATCGCGAATCAAACCCCATATAAAACCAGATATATATGCCGGCCCTAGACCAATTTTTGCGCCACTATTTATTTGGAAAATATTATCGATATTTGCATCCCGAACAAGAGCTGCAGTTCCATCAGGTGATGCATCGTCAATGTTCAAGATAGTTAATTCGTATAGTGGTGCCAATATTGAACGAATACCATCAAGTTCTTCAAGTATGCCTACAACGCTTGCGACTTCATTATATGTTGGAAGAAGAACAAGAACTTTTTTTGTCATATATTTGTTACCAATTCAGAGCGGAAATGAGTCGATCGACGCTTGCACCCAAACCATAATCTTTTTGATATTGGTAAATTTCATCTAAAGATTTGGGGCGTTTAGGAAGTTGTAAATCCAATTTCGGAAGAGGTACATCTAGCGCGCAGTGAACCAATTTCGGAGCAATCTTCGCATATTCCTCTGATTCCAATAATTTCTTCCGAGCATTTGGCGTCAATCTTTCATCATCGCTCTTTGCCGCCAACATTACTGATTCAAGATCAGTGAATTGCTTAGCAATTACTGCTGCGCCTTTTTCACCGATTCCACGTATGCCAGGAAGTCCATCTGATGCATCCCCACGAATCATTGCAAATAAGGCGTACCTCTCCCCTGGTATGTCATATTTGTCAGCAATCCACTTTAGATCCACATGATCGTGATTTGAAATGCCTTTAGCCAAATAAACAACTGATACTTTGCGTTTGTCATCTACTAATTGAAAGAGATCACGATCTCCGGTAACAATCTTGATTGGCCCTGATTCTCGAACCGCAAAGGAAGCCATAACATCATCTGCTTCGTAATCGTCAACACCAACTAACGGGATTCCGAAAGCCTCCAAAAGATCTAGCAAGATTGGAATTTGAGGCCCAAGGGTGTCAGGTTCTTCTTCTTCGCCCTCTACATCTAAACGATTGGCCTTGTATTCCGGGAATAGATCCACTCTCCAACTTGGACGCCAATCGCCTTCGATACAAGCAACAAGACGATTGGGTTTATAGATACTCATAAGTCGAGCTGTCATATCTAAATATCCGCGAATCGCATTTACTGGCTCGCCGCTGGGAGAAACTAGCGTGTCAGGCATTCCAAAATATGCGCGATACCAGAGCGAAGCACTGTCCAACAACATTAAGGTCATAGGACATTTCCTGCATATGAAATTACGCCGCGATCAATTTTGTGAAGGGCTTCTGAAACAATTGGTGCCAAATGTGGTGAGGCAATTGAAATCTGTCTTAACAAGTCAATTATTTGTTTCATCGATCTAACAAAATCTCCCACGGTTAATTCTGTACCTCTCATGATTGAGGACAAAGAATGACCACTCGCCCATCTGTATGCCGGCCAGCAGAATCCCGCATCTGGTTCCCGTATAGGTTCTAGCCCTAATTCATTTTCCAAATCATTTATCGTGACCCAGGTTTTAACCAGATCTATAAGCACTTCTTCTACGGCGCCTCTCGGTAATTTTGGAGGAGCTTCCTTTCGGCTTTCGTGCACGAAAACTGAAACAATCGAAACTAGTTCAGCTGGCGATAATTGATCGAAGGATCCCGAACGGATCATTTCGGCAATCAAAATATCGGTTTCGCCATAAATCTTGGCTAGTAATTTACCATTTGCCGTAATTTGATCTTGTGCAAGATATCCAAACTTCTCCAGCATAATTTTTATCAAATCAAATCGCCGGGCAATCACGTGAGTTCTGTTTGCAACTCTTGCAGTTAAGCCAGCGTTCTCCCGACGAAGTCGTTCCGCGCGCTCTGCGATCCTGGCATGTGTTTCACGATCACTGCACCCGTGGCAGGCATGATTTCGTAGGGATTTGCGCGCCTCGGCAATTCTTTCCTCCTCAAATTCACGTGCAGCCCGCTTCTTGGTGGACAAGCCCTTCTCAAGATCCTTAATTGCGAACCTAATTTGTGAATATTCTTGAAAATCTCCAAGATGACAATCAATTTCAGATTCCAGTTCAGTTATTGCATCGTTGTTGCGTTTTATCTGCCGTGCCAATCCGACCACGGCTTTATCGGCTTGAAATTGGGCAAATGATGACTCAAGAGATGTACGCGCACGTCTGGCGCCCAATTGTGAAATCAAATTTATCGTCATGTTATAGGTTGGTTTAAAAGAACTTTTAAGTGGATAAGTTCGCGTTGATGCCAAACCAGCAGCTGATGCACTGTCTATATCTTTGTTCCAGAGTATTACTGCGTTTCCCTCGATATCGATACCACGTCGACCTGCTCTGCCAGTAAGTTGTGTGTACTCCCCCGGCGTTACCGAAACATGCGATTCGCCATTCCATTTTGTAAGTTTCTCAAGCACGACCGTTCGTGCAGGCATATTTATTCCAAGCGCAAGAGTTTCGGTTGCAAATACCGCTTTTATAAGACCTCTCTGAAACAACTCTTCAACGCACTCTTTAAAAGCTGGCAATAAACCTGCATGATGCGCGGCGATCCCTCGTTCAAGTGAATCTACCCATTCGTGAAAACCGAGGATAGCCAGATCATCTTCTGGCAGATTACGAGTCTTATCGGCTATTACTTCGCGAATTTCTGAGCGTTCTTCACTAGTAGTAAGGCGCAAACCGGAAGTAACGCATTGGCGTACAGCGCTGTCGCATTGAGCTCTTGAGAAAATAAATGTTATGGCAGGCAATAATCCTTCACGATCAAGCTTTTCAATAACCTCTGCGCGACCAAGAGCTTTAATTGTCGGTGTGATTTGCGAATTAGATCGCCAATTCTTCTTCCCTGGTGGACCGCTGTGTTTTGTGCGCACATTGCGAAGAGATTCTTTCTCGAGACGAAGTATCTCGGGATTAACTTTCGTGGTTGATGTGAAGAGATCTAGCAATCGATTTCCAAAGAGAACATGCTGGTAAAGCGGCACGGGCCTAACTTCACTAACAATTACAGTTACCTCTCCCCGAACAGTTTGAAGCCAATCACCAAATTCTTCCGCGTTGGAAACGGTTGCTGATAAAGCCGCTATTTGTGCGCTTTCGGGCAGATGAATCAAAATTTCTTCCCAAACCGCACCGCGGAATCTGTCTGCAAGATAATGAACTTCATCCATTACTACATACCGCAAATCGGTAAGAGTTTGTGAAGAGGAATAAATCATATTTCTTAATACTTCGGTGGTCATAATAACTATTTGTGCTTCAGAATTAATACTTGTATCACCCGTTAGCAAGCCAACTTTATCTTCGCCAAACATGGCGACTAAATCTTGATATTTTTGATTCGACAAAGCCTTGATTGGCGTTGTGTAGAAACATTTCTTTCCAGAATTCATAGCCAAATATGCGGCGAATTCTCCGACGATTGTCTTTCCGGCACCTGTTGGAGCAGCAACTAAAACTGACTTACCGCTTTCCAGTGCGTGACATCCCTGAATCTGGAAGCTATCGAGACTGAAGGGGTATCTCTCGATAAATTCATTGGTGATCTTGTATTCGCCCCTTGCTTTTGCTTGGGCATATCTAATCGCGGGAGTAGTCATTATTCAGCGATCCAAGTTCGAAGCGCAGAGGGTACTAACTCAATTTCTATCGGTAAATTACCGATGCGTTCACCATCTGCGTATGCAATTGTGTTTGCAGTTATTTTTATTTTCTTGACTCTAATGAACTCAACAGCAGGATGATTAATATGCGAACCGGAATATACCTTTGGGAAGACCTTTAGCAGCTCAATTTTAGAAACTGGATGCAAAATCATTACATCCAAAAAACCATCGCTTCGATCAGCCATAGGGCATAGTTTCATGCCTCCGCCATAAGATGATCCGTTCGCTACAGCCACAAGCATTGCCGAAAATTTGCGAGAAACGCCATCTGCTTCAATTTCATAATTTATCGTTTTAAATTTCGGTAATTCAAAGAATGTCGCTACGTTATATTTCATCTTCCCGTTTATTAATCTATGGCGATTCGCACGTTGATTAACTTGGGCATCAAAGCCAGTACTTAAGATCTGGCCAAACCAACGATCGCCGGATTTCGTCCGGATCCGACCAGCATCTACTAACGAGGCGTTTTTCCCATAAATTCGATCCAAGATTTGTGCTGCATCTGTTGCAAGAAGTTCATTGCTTCTCGCAAAATCATTTCCGGTACCAGCCGGAACAACATAAAGCGCAGTCGATGTTGTAGCAATAACTTGAATCGCATTATGAACTAATCCATCCCCACCAACTGCAACTATTGCATCAAAATCACTTTTCCCAAGTGTGTTCTGCAAATCATCTGTTACCGATATCGCACTCTCGGGTTCGAGCGTTACCGCGACAACGCCAATCTCTGCTGCTCTGCGGGCTAACGCAACTGCAATTGCTCGGGATTTTCCTTTACCTGAAATTGGATTTACAAAAAGAAGTACTCGATTATGCATTTAAATCTGCACTAGCTTTATTGCGCTTCTTATCTACAAGCAAAGCGATGGCACCGGCTAATAGATACAAGATACATAGTGGCACTGCAAGGAAGAACATTGTTATGGGGTCTCCGGTTGGCGTAAAAATTGCTGAAAAAAGCGTAATGGCAAAGATTGAATATCTCCATGGCTTGAGAATCCCGCGGCCACTGATTACATGTGCCAAATTTAAGGAAAGTAAAAAGACGGGTAACTCGAATGCAATTCCGAATACTAAAATTAATTGACTCACAAAGCTCAAATAGTCGTCAAACTTAACCAGGTTAGAAAGTGATGCCGGAGTGAAACTAAGTAATACATCTACCGCAATCGGAAGGACGAGGTATCCGGCAAAAATACCAATTGCGAAGAATGGGATAGCAAAAATAATGAATAGAATCGAATTGCGCTTCTCTTTACGATGCAAACCGGGCGAAATAAAGGCCCATAATTGATATAGCCAAACGGGCGAAGCTATCAAGACACCCAAAATAATTGAAATCTTAAATTTGAGATCTATTGGTCCAAGGACGCCGTTTATATAGAGCACTCCGCAACTTGCTGAACCGGCTTGGGTTGCAGCTTTAAGATCGCAGATAGGCGCGGCTAATCTATTAATAATATTTTCGTAGAGAAACCAACCGATAAAACTCGCTCCTGCAATCGCCAGGGCTGATTTAAAGAGACGCTTCCTAAGTTCATTGAAGTGCGCCAGAAGTGGCATCGCTTTATTGGAATTGCCCTTCATAACTTAAGCCTTGATTCCTCGCCGAATTTACGAATCGGACTTAGGTGAGTCGC
>CANKCX010000058.1 GCA_947480375.1 Actinomycetota bacterium | reverse complement strand
CCAGCCATAAGCATTGCAGCGAATGCTAGGTATGGGTTTGATGATGGATCTGGGCAACGGAATTCGATGCGCTTTGCCTTTGGATTCGAACCAGTGATTGGAATACGAATACATGCAGAACGGTTACGAGCTGAGTAAACAAGATTTACTGGCGCTTCGTATCCTGGAACCAAGCGACGGTATGAGTTAACTGTTGGGTTGGTGAATGCAAGCAATGAAGGTGCGTGCTTTAGAAGTCCACCGATGTACCAACGAGCCATGTCAGATAGATCGCCATATCCATCACCGAAGAACAACGGCTTGCCATCTTTCCAAAGTGATTGGTGAACGTGCATACCTGAACCATTGTCGCCGAATAGTGGCTTTGGCATGAAGGTTGCTGTCTTGCCAGCTTCCCATGCAGTGTTCTTAATGATGTATTTAAACTTCATAACATCATCGCCGGCAGACAAGATATCTGAGAAGCGATAGTTAATTTCCATTTGTCCTGCAGTACCAACTTCGTGGTGTGAACGTTCTACAAGTAGACCAGCTTCGCCAAGCTTCATAACCATTTGGTCGCGAAGATCTGCGAATTGATCTGTTGGAGAAACTGGGAAATATCCACCCTTGATACGTGTGCGATATCCACGGTTCGGTGTTCCATCTGGATCGTATTCAACGCCGGTGTTCCAAGCGCCTTCATAAGAATCGATGTGGTGGTATGACTCATTCATTCCAGTCTTGAAACGAATTGCATCAAATACGTAGAACTCGGCTTCTGGTGCGAAGAATGCAGTGTCTGCAATTCCGGTTCCCTTTAGGTATTCAACGGCCTTTGCAACAACGCCACGTGGATCACGTGAGTATGGAGTGTTGTCGATTGGGTTGTGAACAGAGAAGAGAATTACCAAAGTCTTAACATCGCGGAATGGATCGATGAATGCGGATTCTGGAATTGGAAGCAACTTCATATCTGATTCATGAATTGCTTGGAAACCACGGATTGAAGATCCGTCGAACATTAGACCATCAGTAAAAACTGCTTCGTCGAATGATTCAACTGGAACGTTGAAGTGGTGTTGGATACCTGGAAGATCGATAAAGCGAACATCAATTAGCTTTACATCTTCTTTCTTAATGTAAGCAAAAATCTCAGCAGAATTCTTAAACATTTTTCTCCCGATTAGGTTATGGCCTCTTGGATGGACGCTTCGCCGAGCCCACCAATGCGGTTCTTGATGGGTGAAAATATAGGCGGTTCTCGTAAAAAACGGTTAACCGAATTGTTACGTTTATGTTTCAATCCGCCAGATAACGCGCTAGTCCGGTTGCCGCTAGCCTATGCGGATGGAAAAAGCAGGTGCGGGTCGCAGATTCTTGGCCATTTTTATCGATTGGACGATGTGCGGGATTGTGGCCAATTTGATCGGCTTTCAATCAAGACAACTTAGCGTCCTGGTTATCTTCTTCATCGAGGTCAGCATTCTGACTACCTTGCAACAAGCTTCGGCGGGGCAGCGAATCTTGCGGTTGCGCGTTGTTGATTTCACAAACCATGGAGTTGTTCCGCCACAGAAAATTCTGCTTAGAACTTTTCTTATCTGTTTAGTTCTACCAGCAATCTTTACTCGCGATGGTCGCGGTCTTCATGACTGGATTGCGAACTCAATCGTTGTAAGAAATCCTAGGGTTTAGCGCTTCGGCATTTTCATATTGCGATTCGTAGGCATTGGGCCTTTTGGAATTGGCATACTTAAACCACCAACCGCTTTAAGACGATTGCGAACTTCACGAACCTGAGTTTTCGATAACTTCTTTGGCAACTTCTTTAAATGCTTCTGCAATTTTCGAAGTGAAACTTGACCAGAACCTTCGCCGACAATTACTTCAGAGAGGGGAACGCCAGGAACAAAACGTTCCATCTTTCGGCGTTCATCTTGTAGAAGCGTGCGAACGCCAGAAGTACCTTCACCAACAAGAACAATTCCGGCACGACCAACGCTGCGGTGCACCATATCTTGATTGCGAGAAACGTTAACTGCGGGCGTAGTTGTAAAGCCTTTGCGAATCGCCATTAGAACTGAAGCGCCGGCGCCCATCTGATCTTGAATCGATAAGAAGGCGGCGGTATTTGCTTGGCGAGTAAAAAGAAAGAATGCGACAAGTACGGCAAGCGGCAGCGAAATTAGAGTGAAATAAACTGGATGATTCAATTTTGTTCCAAGAGCGATTCCAGCACATAGAACTGCAACAAAGCCCAGCGCCATCCAAAGAAAGGCAATTGGCTTATGTTTGCGAGTTAGACGGAAGGCATCTTTCAATACCTGCATCTGACCTTGCTTCTCGCCGCTAACTTGCTCGGCCTTAGCTTTGCGCTTGAATATCGCCATTATTGATTCTCCTCTTTGCGTGCTTTTTCACTTAAATGCTCGGCCCATTCTATTTCAACTTGCTCTGGTGTTGGCGCCGTCCCGCCCAATCTGGCAGGGGCCCAGCGCTGGCCTGCGTGTGAATCTGGGTATTCATTCTGAACTTGAATAAGTAAATCCTTCATTAACTTTCGAAGTTGACCCTCAGCTTCATCAACATCTTGCCCTTTTTCGACAATGAAGGGCGCACCAAAAGTAACGCTGATCGGAAATTTATTTCGCTTCCAATTGGCCTTTACCTTCTTGGTAAAAATTCTTTGGCTACCCCAAACAATCGTAGGAATAATTGGGGTATTCGATCCCATAGCTAATCGCACCGCACCAGTCTTTAACTCTTTTATTTCAAAGCTTCGACTGATTGTTGCTTCTGGGAAGATTCCAATAATTTCTCCGGCCCGAAGATAGCGAAGGGCTGCAACAAAAGAGCTAGATCCGCTCGAGCGATCAACGCAGATGTGGTGCATCCCGCGCATAAGCGGTCCCGCTATTTTGTTATCGAATATCTCTTTCTTTGCCATAAATCTGACATATCTCTTGCGGGGCAAAACCGCGGTCCCGGTTATTGCGAAATCCAAGTAGCCAATGTGATTTATAGCGAGAATTGCGCCACCCTTTGCTGGAATATTTTCGCTACCTTTAAAAGTAAATCTCAGACCTAAATATTTCCAGAGACCTTTGATTCCAACTACAACAGGCGGGTAAACAAAATCACGCATCAGATATTTGCTCGTTTTTCCTGGGCTTGCTTATACAAGCGGCCCGCGCGATAACTAGATCTAACTAATGGACCGCTCATAACACCAGCAAAACCAATTGCTTCAGCCTCGTCCTTTAATTCAACGAATTCATTTGGCTTAACCCAACGCTCAACCGGGTGATGCTTTGGGGTCGGACGCAAATATTGAGTAATGGTAATTAAATCGCAGCCTGCGCTATGAAGATCAACAAGTGCTTGAGTAACTTCTTCGCGAGTTTCGCCCATACCGAGAATTAGATTTGATTTAGTGATTAAACCGAAGGCTCTGGCCTGCGAAATTACATCAAGGGATCTTTCATATCTAAATGCCGGTCTGATTCGCTTAAAAATGCGGGGGACGGTCTCAAGATTGTGGGCAAATACTTCTGGTCGGGTTTCGAAGACTTCATTTAACAAGTGCGGCTTGCCACTGAAATCTGGGGCTAACATTTCAACACCAGTGCCTGGGTTTAATTCATGCACCTTGCGAATCGTTTCGGCATAAAGCCAAGCGCCTTCATCTTCTAAATCATCTCTGGTTACGCCGGTAATAGTTGCGTACTTAAGTTGCATAGTTTGAACTGATTCAGCAACTCGTCGTGGTTCATCTCGATCAAGTGGCTCTGGTTTACCAGTATCAATATTGCAGAAATCGCAGCGTCTTGTACAGCGTTCGCCACCGATTAAGAAAGTTGCTTCGCGATCTTCCCAACATTCGAAAATGTTTGGGCAGGCGGCTTCCTGGCAGACAGTGTGCAGACCCTCTTTGGAAACCAAGGAGCGAAGGGCGGTGTATTCCGGCCCCATGATCGCTTTAGTTTTTATCCATTCAGGTTTGCGTTCAATGGGAACTTCAGCGTTACGAGCTTCAATTCGAAGTAGGGGTCTTCCTTCTGGTGCAAGTGTCATTGGCTGATCCGTTCGAGAGCAACCAAAATATGTCTTTCAACAATTGGAAGAATTTCGGTGATTGTAATTTCGCGTTCTAATTCTTTAGCCATCGAAGTAACACCAGTATCTGTAAACCCACATGGTGAAATGCGATCAAAAGCGCTCATATCTGGATTCACATTTAGCGCAAACCCGTGCATGGTTACACCTTTGGCTACGCGGATTCCAATTGCAGCAATTTTACGATCGCCTTTTTCATCGCGAATCCAAACTCCACTTCGTTCGCAATATCTCTCGGCAGTAATTCCCAATTCGGCGCAAGCCGCAATAAGTGCATTTTCAATTTCGCGGACAAATCCCACAACATCATTACGGTTACGTAATTTAATAATTGGATATCCGACTAATTGACCTTCACCATGCCAAGTAATTTTTCCACCGCGATCGACATCGATTACCGGTGTTCCATCAGTTGGCCGTTCATGAATTTCGGTGCGCCTTCCGGCTGTGTAAACCGAAGGGTGTTCAAGCAAAATTAGGGTATTGGGGATTCGGCCTTCTATGACATCGGACTGGATTTCACGTTGGTGATCCCAGGCCTTCTGATATTCAACAAGACCTAAATGTTCAACCGTAATAGGGTCGGACTTAACCCCGAGGCTCGAATACATGAGGTTGAGCCTAAGGTAACCTACGCATCTAAACCAATTAAAGAAGCATTTACAGAGCTAAATAACCGAAAGGCTAGGCATGTCCTCGAAGAAAACTTCAAATTTAAAAGGCCGCAAACCACTCTGGCTGGCGATCGTCGTAGTCATTGTTTGGATGTCGATCTCGGGGTTCACGGGTCCACTATTCGGCAAGCTTTCCACCGTTCAAGAGAATAACAACTCATCTTTCCTACCAGCAGAATCTGAAGCTACTCGTGCAGCAAATGCAATTGCGAAATTCTCTGATAGCGCAAATGATCAAATTCCAGCCCTTGTTCTTTTCACTGGCGATGTAAATGTTGGGACTATTGCATCAGCCCAAGCTTTCGCTCAGACTTTAGGTTCTAAGAATTTAGTTCACAGCGATGGTGCATTACTTAAAGATGCAGATGGAAAAGAAATCTCGATTCCAATTTCTGATTACTTTATTGATGGGGCACCAATCGTGGCTTTCCCATCAGAGGATGGAAAGGCGATTCTTGCCAGCTTCCCAATCAGTGTGCAGATTGCTACGGCACTTTTGCCTGATGGTAAAGAACCAGCGCTTCCTGGTTTGATCGATGCAATTCGGTACTACGCAAATGATTATGCAAAGGTCAATGGCTTAGTAACCCACACAACGGGCTTTGCCGGAATTCTTGCCGATCTCTTCGGTGCATTTGGAAGTATTGACTCAGCTCTCTTGCTAACAACTGGAGGAGTAGTCGCAATTATTTTGATCATTGTTTACCGCTCACCAGTTCTATGGATTCTTCCTCTCATGTCTGCCGGACTTGCCCTGACACTTTCAGGTGGTGTTATTTACATCTTGGCTAAGAACGATGTCATCACGCTAGATGGGCAGTCGCAGGGAATTCTTTCGGTATTAGTTCTCGGTGCGGCAACGGATTACGCGCTCCTTCTTATTGCGCGCTACCGTGAAGAGCTTCACCTACATGAATCAAGATTT
>CANKCX010000057.1 GCA_947480375.1 Actinomycetota bacterium | reverse complement strand
GTCCGAAGACACAAGTTCCTAAGACTTGCGTGTCTGCCATTTCACCACTCCCGCTGGAGAGATGAGAGAAGATTAAGGGAACTTAGGCAAAAGCACCAAACTGAGATTAAATTAGGGCAAGCAATTTAGCCATGAGTAGCTTCTACCACTCTTAATAAAGGAGACAGGATGTCACTAACACCAACCCCAGCAGATAAGTTCACGTTTGGCCTTTGGACAGTTGGTTGGCAAGCGCGTGATCCTTTCGGAGATGCAACACGTGGCGCACTTGATCCAGTTCGCAGCGTTACTGAATTGGCGCAACGCGGTGCATATGGAGTTACCTTTCACGATGACGATTTAATTCCTTTTGGTTCTAATGATTCAGATCGTAGCGCACATATTGCACGCTTTAAGAAAGCGCTTGCTGAAACTGGGATGAAAGTTCCGATGGCTACAACAAATTTATTTACCCATCCAATATTTAAAGATGGTGCACTAACCGCAAATGAGCGCGATATTCGCCGCTTCGCAATTTCAAAGGTAATGCGCAATATTGATTTAGCTGCAGAACTTGGCGCAGAAATTTATGTGTGCTGGGGTGGACGCGAAGGTGCCGAATCAGATGCAGCGAAAGATGGATATGTAGCTTTAGAACGCTATCGCGAAGGTTTCAATATTCTTGGGCAATATGTAATTGATAAGGGTTACAACATTAAGTTTGCAATTGAACCAAAGCCAAATGAACCTCGTGGCGATATCTTCTTGCCAACAATTGGCCACGCTCTTGCATTTATTAATTCACTAGAACATCCAGAACTTGTTGGCGTTAATCCAGAAGTTGGTCACGAGCAGATGGCAAATCTCAACTTCGTGCACGGAATTGCGCAAGCGCTATTCCACAAGAAGTTATTCCATATCGATTTGAATGGCCAACATGGTCCAAAGTTTGACCAAGACTTGGTATTTGGACATGGCGATCTGAAATCAGCGTTCTTCTTAGTTGATTTGTTAGAGCGTTATAAGTACGCCGGACCAAAGCACTTCGATTACAAGCCAGGACGTACTGAAGATGATCGTGGCGTTTGGGTTTCAGCGACTTCAAATATGCGCACCTACCTCGCGCTAAAAGAGCGGGCATTGGCATTTCGTGCTGATCCTCGCGTTAAAGCTGCGATGGAAGAATCTCGAATCAATGAACTTGAAGTTCCAACACTTGCAAAGGGCGAAAGTTGGAAGGATTTAACTTCAGTAAATGTTGATGTAGATGGATTGGCTGCTCGTGGATATCAATACGAGACAATCGATCAATTAGCTATCGAACATTTGATGGGCCTTTAATCTCACTTAAACCTGTAAACTTCGCTAGATGAGCGCCGAGCAGACCAACCTGAGTATTCAGGATGTAATCAGTGCGGCAATTCTGCAAGTTCTTCGAGATGCAGCCTCGCAATTAAATTGTGAGATTCCAACTTCACTTACCTTGGAACGTCCAAAAAATCGCGATCATGGTGATTACGCAACTTCAATTGCACTTGCCTTGGCTAAACCATCAGGTTTGGCACCGCGCAAGATTGCTGAAATTATTGAAGCTGGCCTCAAAGCCCGTGAAGATATTTCAGATGTAGAAATTGCCGGCCCTGGGTTTGTAAATATAACTTTGGCAAAGAGCAGCCAAGGTGGCGTTATTTCAAACATTCTTGCAAGCGGTAAAACTTTTGGGCATACCAATAAATTAAATAGTGTTGCAATCAACCTCGAATTCATTAGCGCAAACCCAACCGGGCCACTACATCTTGGTCATACAAGATGGGCTGCAGTAGGCGATGCACTTGGTCGCGTTCTTTCAGCAGCTGGCGCAAAAGTTACTCGCGAATTTTATATAAATGATCGTGGCGTTCAGATGGATAAATTTGGGGCCTCACTTCAGGCCGCAGCACTTGGTCAAGATCGCCCAGAAGATGGTTATCACGGCGCTTACATTGATGATTTAGCGAAAGAGATTGTTGCAGTTAATCCAGATGTTCTTAAATTAGCTGGCGTCGAACAAACTGATGCATTTCGTGATTTAGGTTATCGCCTGCAGCTTGCACAGCAGCAAGGTGTTCTAGACAAATTTGGAACTCACTTCGATGTCTGGTTCTCTGAAAAAAGTTTGTATGACGGTGATTTCTTCAATCACTGCCAAGAAGTATTGAAATCTAAGGGTCATGTTTTCGAGCAAGATGGCGCAATCTGGCTTCGCACAACAGATTTTGGTGATGATAAAGATCGAGTGATGGTTAAGTCAGATGGATCAATGGCTTACTTCGCATCGGATTCGGCTTATTACATTTCAAAGCGCGAACGTGGATTCGAAATTTGCATTTATATGTTGGGCGCAGATCATCACGGTTACACCGGCCGCTTAAAGGCACTTGCTGCATGCAATGGCGATGATCCCGAATATAACGTTCATGTATTGATTGGGCAGATGGTAAAAATTATGGAGGGTGGCGAAGAGGTAAAACTTTCTAAGCGCGCCGGAACAATTATTACCCTGGAAGAACTTGTTGAAAAAGTTGGCGTAGATGCTGCTCGATACACCCTAATTCGCTATCCAGTAGATACTCCGATGGTTATGGATGTTGATGTACTTCGCAGTCGCACAAATGAAAATCCGGTTTACTACGTGCAATATGCACATGCCCGAATTTGTGCAGTCTTGCGAAATGCTGCAGATATCGGAATCAAATTTGGAAGCGAACATGTTCATCCAGAATTACTTGTGCATGAACGTGAACGCGAATTAATTGGCGCCCTTGGCGAATTTCCACGTGTTGTCGCTGGCGCCGCCGAACTTCGCGAACCTCATCGAGTCGCCCGATATGTTGAAGAGTTGGCCGGGGTTTATCACCGCTTCTATTCTGATTGCCGAGTTCTGCCGCTTGGCGATGAAACTCCAAGCGAGCTACACAGCGCCCGCGCTACCTTATGTTCAGCAACTGCACTGGTAATTGCAAATGGCCTAGAACTACTCGGTGTTAGCGCACCAGAAAAGATGTAAGCAATGAATTTCTTACCTGAAGTCTTTTCAAAGAACGCTGCAATGATCTCTGGCGAACTTGTTATCGGCGGCTGCAAAACAACTTCATTGGCCCGCGAATTTGGAACTCCACTATTTGTTATAGATGAGGGTGATTTCAAATTTCGAATCAAGAGCTGGAAAGACGCGTTAGCAAATAACTTTGGACCAAGTGCGGGACAGGTTTATTACGCATCTAAATCTTTTGTTTCAGTTGAAGTTGCTAAATGGATTGCCGAAGCCGGAATCGGTATCGATGTGTGTACTGGCGGCGAACTAGCTGTTGCATTGGCGGCAAATTTTCCAGCTGATCGCATTGAGGTTCACGGAAATAATAAATCTGAGGCCGAAATCGCAAAGGCAATTTCAGTCGGAGTAGCAAAAATAGTTATTGATTCAATGCAGGAAATTGAGCGCGTCAATCGCCTAGCCGCTGCGGCTGGGAAGGTTGTAAAAGTTCTTCTTCGCATAACTCCGGGAGTAGAAGCACATACACATGAGGCGATTTCAACTGCACATGAAGATGTGAAATTTGGATTTTCAATTGCAAGTGGTGCAGCCTGGAAAGCAATTGCTGAAGCTGAAGGCGCATCAAATATTTCGCTAGAAGGCCTGCATTGCCATATTGGTTCACAGATTTTCGAAAACGAAGGCTTCATTCTTGCTACAACTCGCCTTATTGAACTAGCAGCAAAATTCCACGGGCAGTTCAATCGCGAATTAGCCGAACTTGATCTTGGTGGTGGTTATGGCATCGCATATGTTGCTGGGGATAAGACTTTTGATCCAGATAAAGTTATGTCGGCACTGGCCGAATTGGTTCGTAGCGAATGCGAAAAACATAAATTACAAGTTCCTAAAATTTCAATCGAACCTGGGCGCGCAATCGCTGGCCCAACTACGACAACACTTTATGAAGTTGGAACTACAAAAGATGTGGAATTAGATGGTGGAATTTCAAGACGCTACATCGCAGTTGATGGCGGCATGAGCGACAACATTCGACCAGCGCTTTACGAAGCAGAATATTGCGCAATCTTGGCGAACCGGACTTCATCGATAGCCCCAATTAATTCGCGAATTGTCGGCAAGCATTGCGAAACTGGCGACATCGTTATTAGAGAGATTGGTTTACCTGCCGATATTGGTCCTGGTGATTTATTGGCGATCCCTGCAACCGGGGCATATGGCAGAAGCATGGCCAGCAACTACAACCACATGTTGAAGCCTGCTGTGATTGCCGTCGCAGATGGCAGCGCTCGGGTAATTTTGCGCCGCGAGAGCGAGGCCGATTTATTAGCACTCGATGTTCAAGAGGCGCCCCGCACCATTAAATAGCGTTCGGCTTCGGTGAAAAATAGGGGAGAATAGCCCAATGAATTCGCAGAAAACTCTTCGCGTCGGCATGCTCGGCTGCGGCGTTGTGGGCAGCGAAGTCGCACGTTTAATCGTTGCAAATCAGAGCGATCTAGCAGCAAGATCTGGTGCGAAATTAGAGCTTGTAAAAATTGGCGTGAGAAATCTTGGCCGTGCAAATGTTGCGAAAGAATTACTTACAACAGATTTAAAATCAATTGTCTCTGATGCAAATATAGATTTAATTATCGAGGTAATCGGTGGAATTGAACCTGCTCGTTCGTTAATTCTTGAAGCACTTGCAAATGGAAAATCGGTTGTAACTGCAAACAAGGCCCTGCTGGCCAAGCATGGCGGCGAATTATTTGCTGCAGCAGATAAAGGTGGAGTCGATCTTTACTACGAAGCATCAGTTGCCGGCGCAATTCCAATTCTTAGACCACTTCGCGAATCATTGGTTGGCGATCACGTTCATCGCGTAATGGGAATTGTTAATGGAACAACAAACTTTATTCTGACCAAGATGGATGAATCCGGCGCCGCTTTTGGTGATGCCCTAAAGGAAGCTCAAGCACTTGGCTTTGCTGAAGCTGATCCAACTGCAGATGTCGAAGGCTTTGATGCTGCGGCTAAGGCTGCAATTCTGGCTGGCCTCGCATTTCATTCTCGCGTAACAGATGCTGATGTATTTCGTGAAGGCATAACAAAAATTACCGACGTTGATGTTGCGGTTGCTAAGTCACTCGATCTAGTTGTTAAATTATTGGCAATTGCAGAACTTACATCTGAAGGTGAAATTAGCGTACGCGTTCACCCAACTCTTATTTCAAGAAGCCATCCACTTGCTTCAGTCCGCGAAGCATTTAATGCAGTATTCGTTGAATCAGAATCTGCTGGCGCAATGATGTTCTATGGTCGAGGCGCGGGTGGTGCACCAACAGCATCTGCAATTCTCGGCGATCTTGTTGCAGTTGCTCGTCATCGCATAAGCGGTGGACTTGGTCCTCGCGAAAGTGATTACGCAGATCGCGCAATTGCTCCGATGGGATCAACAAAGACTCGCTATTTAATCCGCTTAGATGTTGCAGATCGCCCTGGCGTACTGGCTTCAGTAGCTCAAACTTTTGCTAAGCACGATGTATCAATTCAGACAGTGCGCCAAACTGGTCGTGGTGATGCTGCAGAACTTATTGTTATGACTCACAAGGCAAGTGATGCTGCGCTTGCAGGCACTGTTTCAGATTTATCAAAGCTTGATGCAGTTAAAGATGTTGCTAGCGTAATTCGAGTTGAGGGAATGAGTTCATGAACCTT
>CANKCX010000056.1 GCA_947480375.1 Actinomycetota bacterium | reverse complement strand
CCTGCTTGTTTTAATTCGTGTTCGACGTTGAAGGTGTATTCAAAAGCTGCGCCTTCACATGTGCAGGTACCGTGACCGACACCAATTACTAAAGTTTGCTTTTGGCCCGCCTTCATCTTTGCAATTACAGCCTTAAGTGAATGTGCCGCTTCGATTGCATGATCAGAGGTACAGACTGAAACTGTGTGCCCATCTGGCCCAAGACCTTCCGTTGCTGCAAAATTTAACTTTGGTCCCGTTGCATTTATTAAAAAATCATATTCAATCTTCGCACTTGTGCCATTCCTGTTTGCATCTGTATAGGTGACTTCGATATATGGCGAGGAAATTTGAGCATCACCTGCTGGATGAACCGCTGTTGCAAGTGCCTGATGAAATGTTATTTTCTTCCGTTTATAAACCGGGGCCAAGGGAAAAGTAACTTGTGACTTATTCATCTTTCCAACGCCAACCCAAATATTAGAAGGAATCCAGTTGTACTTTGAATTTGGTGAAACGACAATTACTTCATCACTCTTCTTTAGAATTCTCTTTAAATGTAGAGCTGCGGTATGACCTGCAATACCAGCGCCCATCACAACAACTCGTGCCACTTAACTCTCCCTTAAATCGCTTGGAATAGAGGCTAGCCATTAATAATGATTTGTGGACCCACACAGTGTGGGCTGGCACTCGTTTATCTATTAAAAGATTCGACTTTGTCAGTCACATTCTTAATTATCACAGGCGTGTATTTATCAATCTCTTGATAGATCCCGCTGACCGGAATGTTTTTATCGGCCCATTGCCAAGGTGTTGCAAGACAAATCGTTGCCACTAGATAAGCCATAAGAGCGGTACGAATTACTGAAAAGGCTGCGCCAAGCAATGAATCTAGCCACTTAAATGGACCGAAGAGAATGCGGTTGTGAAAGAACTCGGCAAATTTAGCTAAGAACCATTGGCCAATTGTTGAACCAATTGAAATTGCAAGAAGTAGAAGCGCGAATTTTCCGAAGACGCCCTGCCAATCTTTTAAGTAATTCCAAGCAATCGCCAGGCCTGCGACACCACCGCCAACATAACCGACCATTGAGAAAACTGATTTTAGAAAGCCTGCACGATAACCACGAATGAAAGAGCCAAGAATTAATAGGGCTAAGAAAATATCTACCCAGTTGTATTTCATAGGGAAATTCCCAAATGTTTCTTGAGTTCAGAAAATAGCTGCGCTTCGGATTTGAAAACTCCAACGTGCTTATATGCAACTTCGCCATTGGAATTTAGAAACCAAGTTACTGGAACGCCCATACCAAAAGAACTTTTTGTGGACCCATCTTTGTCATAAAGATTTGGCCATGTCATTCCTTGTTCGACAACAAACTTTCTTGCAGATTTCATGTTGGCTTCTTCGACATCAATACCGATTATCGCAATTTTGTTTTTAGCCGCAAGCGCCCTGAAGAATGGCATCTCTTGACGACATGGGATACACCAAGATCCCCACACATTAATAACTGCAGGGCCTTTAATTGATTCCAACAAAACTTCACTCTTGCCATCTAAGCAGGTGAGCGAAGTTCCGGTGGTCTTACTTGAATCTGTTGGTATTTGAGAACATGAAATAACTTGTCCATTGCCAACGCTCTTTGGAACAGGTGTGCCACATGATGTAAGTAGCAGGGTTGAAATAAGAAGCGCCGAGATAAGTTTCATCGAAAATCAGCATCCGTTTTTAATAGCGCCATGGCTTTAACTTTATCCATTTCTCCGATGCCAAATGATGGACACAACTTAGCCAATGGGCAGGCGCCGCATGCAGGTTTACGCGAATGACAGATGCGCCGGCCATGCCAAATCATTCGTTGCGAGAGATTTGTCCACTCTTTCTGTGGAATTAATTTTCCGACTTCATGTTCAACCTTCACTGGATCCATTGATTCACTCCAGCCAAATCGGCGGCTTAACCGACCGAAGTGAGTATCGACAGTTATTCCCGGGATATCAAAGGCATGACCTAAAACAACATTTGCGGTCTTGCGTCCGACACCTGGAAGCTTTACTAATTCATTTAATTCTGGAGGAACTTGGCCACCGTAGTCACTCATTATTTTCATGGATAAGCCTTTTAAGTTGCGAGCCTTGCCGCGGAAGAATCCCGTTGAATGAATTATTTCTTCAATTACGTAAACATCTGCTGCAGCCATTTTCTTTGGTGTTCCAAATTTCTTAAAGAGCTTTGGTGTAACCATATTTACGCGCTTATCCGTACATTGTGCTGATAAAACTGTCGCACATAAAAGTTGAAAGGGAGTTTGGAAATCTAATTCACAATTAACGTTTGGATAAGTTTTCGTTAAGACCCGATAGATCGCGCGGGCTTCGGTGCTCATATGGCTGAGATTAACCCGATTGGAGTTACCAGCGCCATTATGGGTATCCTTTGAAAATGCCTACCCCCAAGGAAATTCACGATGAAGCAGTCGTGCGCAAGGCCCCACTATTTAGCGCCCTAGATGACGCAGCAGCAGCAACATTGCGCGAATCAATGACGCCGGTAAAGGTTTCAAAGGGCAACACCTTATTTAAAGAGGGCGATGCCGGCGATCGGTTATTTGTAGTACTTGAAGGAAAGCTAAAGCTTGGAACAACTTCAGCTGATGGCCGCGAAAACTTGCTTTCAATTTTGGGGCCTGGCGAAATGTTTGGCGAACTTTCACTTTTTGATCCAGGACCACGCACTGCAACAGCGACTGCTGTCACCGATGCACGTTTACTTTCGCTTGCAAATGACAAAGTTATTGGTTGGGTTACCCAACATCCAAAAGTTTCACTTCAACTTCTCGGTCGTTTGGCACAACGTCTTCGTCGCAGCAATGAAGTTTTGGCTGATTTAGTTTTCTCTGATGTTCCTGGCCGAGTTGCAAAGGCAATCATGGATCTTGGAACTCGTTTCGGAGTTACTAAAGAAGATGGCCTACATGTAAATCATGACTTAACTCAAGAAGAGCTTGCTCAACTTGTTGGTGCATCACGCGAAACTGTAAATAAAGCGCTTGCAGATTTTGCTGGGCGTGGCTGGGTTCGCTTAGAGCCCCGCGCAGTAGTAGTTATTGACCTAGAGCGCCTATCAAAGCGCGGTCGTTAATTACTTCTTTTTAAGTTCGAAGGTTAATTCAACTTCAACTGGTGAATTTAGTGGAAGTTCGGCAACGCCTAGTGCAGAACGTGCATGCTTTCCATTTACATCGCCCCAAAGTGCAAGCAATAATTCAGAAGCACCGTTAATAACTGCAGGTTGATTTACAAAACCTGGCGCACCATTTACATAACCAACTACGCGAACGATGCGGGCAACATCATCGACATCAGCAACTAAGTTCAGTGCAGCAAGTGCGTTTAGCGCGCATACTTGAGCTAATTCTTTAGCTTCTTCAACTGAAACTTCGGCTCCAACTTTTCCGGTTTTTGGAATTGCGCCATTAACCATTGGAAGTTGACCGGCGGTAAAAACTAATTTGCCGGTCTTAACTGCAGGAACATAAGCAGCTAGTGGAATTGCGGCAACTGGAAGTTCAAGGCCCATCTCTTTTAGCTTTTTGCGAATATTTGTTTTACTCATTAGGCGATCACTCTCTTCATGTATGCGACGAGTTGTTCGCCGGTTCCGGGTGCTGGAATAACTTGAACGAGTTCCCAACCATCAGAACCCCAGGTATCCAAAATTTGCTTCGTTGCATGTGAAAGTAGTGGCACGGTTGCGTATTCATATTTGTTCATTAGTTTCCTCCGGTAAGTGCAGCTTTAACTAAACCTGAAACAGTTCCGCCATCTGCTTTGCCGGCAACTTTAGGTTGAATAGCTTTCATTACAAGCCCCATTCCTGCAGGACCAGTTGCGCCAGTTTCAGCAATTGCATCAGCAATTATTTTCTTAACTTCATCTTCTGAAAGTTGTTCTGGCAAATATTCAGTAATAACTTTGCCTTCATTTGTTTCGCGCTCTGAACGATCTGCGTGGCCAGCATCTCTGAATGCATCTGCGGCTTCGCGACGCTTCTTTGCTTCGCGCGATAAGACGGTGATGATTTCAGCATCGGCAAGAACGCGGGCGCTCTTTCCTGACACTTCTTCATTTGTGATCGCAGTTAAAACCATGCGGATAGTTCCGGAACGAAGCTCATCTCGTGAACGGATTGCCTCGGTTAAATCGCTCTGAAGTCGTTCTTTTAGTCCCATAGCGGTATCTTCTCACGCCTATGAGTTATCAACTACGCCAGGTCTCGGTCCCGGTTCTACCCGCTGGCCACCGATCTATTCGGGTTCTGCATTTCTCAGACCTGCACTTAACTCCTAAACGTAAAACTGAAATTGCTGACATCAAATCATTCGCTGATTTAGAACCAGACCTTGTAATCAGTACCGGAGATTTCTTGGCACATAAGGATGCGGTTCCTGCAGTTCTAGATGCACTTCACCCACTCTTTGATATTCCTGGTCTCTTTGTTTTTGGGTCAAATGATTATTACGGTCCACGTCCAAAGAATCCGTTTTCATATTTATTTAAAGATAACGGCCGTCGAAAATTAGGTCCGGATTTAGATTGGAAAGGTCTGCAAAAATCTTTAACTGGAATTGGTTGGAAAGATTTGAATCACAGCCGCGAAACAATAAAAATTAATGACACAACAATTGAAGCGCGTGGAACCGATGATGCACATCTGAATTTAGATAATTACAGTGAAGTTGCTGGCCAGCCAGATCGAAGTGCCCAACTTGCAATTGGTGTTACACATGCGCCATATGCAAGAGTTTTGGATGCGATGAATAAAGATAATTTAGATTTGATTTTTGCTGGTCATACACATGGTGGACAAGTTCGACTTCCATGGATTGGTGAAAGTAAAGCGCTCACTACAAATTGTGATCTACCAACTTGGCGTGCACGTGGTTTAACCAGAAACCCAAATGAAGCTTGGTTGCATGTTTCTGCTGGAATGGGAACAAGTCCCTTCGCAAGAATTTGAGTGGCATCGCCACCAGAAGTTTCGTTAGTTACCTTGGAAGCCGGGTTTTAAGTAATTTGTAAATTGCGCAATCTCTGTCATTCCCGCGTTTTGATAGGCCTTAATTGCGGCAACATTCTTATGTGAAACTCCAAGTGAAAGCGTTGAAATTCCCAATTCATTTGCCCTTGAAATAAATCGCTTTACTAATTGCGTTGCAAAACCATTTCCACGTTGGGATTCAACTGTTGCAACCGAAGAAATTACATGTGCCCCGGAAGACCAACGAACTAAAGCCCCGATTGCACTTACTTCACCTGCGTCATTACGAACGCAGCCCCATTGAATAACCTCTGGGTTTCCTGGATAAACCGATGATGACGGGGCATGAGTATCTAGAATCACTTTTATCAACGCTTCATCATTTAATTCTTCAATATTTTCAAAGCCCGGAATAATCTTGGTATCAGTTCCGTAAGTATCGAATTGATTTCCGATTTCTAGATGGCCAAAGGTTGGACCAAACTTGCTGAAAGCAACAGCGCATTTATCTCAGCGAGAATCTATAACCGGATCCGGACCATAGGCGTGGCCATAGATAAAGCCCGATTTCATTGTGAATGAGAAGGAATCGTGCGTCGCAAAAGCCTCTATGAAATCTTTGGCGTTGGCTTCGGAGACAAAAATGCCAGGACCATTTATTTCACCAAGGTGTTTATGCGCCCAATCAAGTGCGACTGTTATGTCGCTTGTTTGTTTAAAACTCT
>CANKCX010000055.1 GCA_947480375.1 Actinomycetota bacterium | reverse complement strand
GCGCTCATATTGGAATCCTATCTAGAAGGGTTAAGCATGTGAAAAATGGCGAACTCCAGTGAAGAACATCGCAATGCCTGCGCTCTCTGCCGCAGCAATTACTTCAGCATCCCGCACACTTCCACCTGGAGCCACAACTGCGGTAACCCCTGCTGCAATTAAAATCTGTAAACCATCGGCAAATGGGAAGAAGGCATCACTTGCCGCAACCGAACCTGTCGCCCGATCGCCTGCTCGATCAATGGCAAGCTTTGCACTATCTACGCGATTTACCTGTCCCATTCCAACTCCAACAGAAGCCCCGGCTTTTGCTAACAAAATTGCGTTGCTCTTTACTGCACGCACACTTCGCCAAGCGAATTCCAAATCTTTAATTACATCGGCGCTTACTTGACCACCAGACACTTGTTCCCAATTTGCAGATGTATCTCCAGGTGCATTTATAAGATCAGTCTCTTGAATTAACATCCCACCAGAAATTGGACGAAATTCTTCATCCGCAATTTTGTAATTTGCGATCTCTAAAATTCTTATAGAAGGTTTCTTTGCCAAAATATCAATTGCGCCATTTTCATATCCTGGAGCAATAACAACCTCAGTGAAAATCTCACTAAGTGCGGTTGCCATAGCAACCGAAACGTTGCGATTTGCTGCGACGACTCCCCCAAAGGCTGAAACTGGATCACATGCATGAGCTGCGGCATGAGCAGAAGCAATATCTTTTGCAACTGCAATGCCACATGGATTCGCATGTTTAATAATCGCTACACATGGTTCGCTGTGGTCATATGCCGCACGAAGCGCAGCATCAGCATCGGTGTAATTATTAAACGACATCTCTTTACCGTGGTGCTGGGTCGCGTTGCTAATTCCTGAAGGGCTGGCGCTATCTAAGAAGACGCTCGCACTCTGATGTGGATTTTCACCATAACGTAAGTCAGAGATTTTCTTCCAAACTTTTGCCCGCCAATCGCTCTGATCAAGTTCAAGTGCAAGCCACTCTGAAATTGCGATGTCATATTCGGCAGTCTTGCGATAAGTCTTCATCGCTAATTCACGTCGTTCGGCAAGCGTAAAGCCGCCGGCAGAAAGCGCAGTATTTAATATTTCGTATTGCGATGGATCAGATATGACCGCAACGCTATTGTGATTCTTTGCTGCTCCGCGGAGCATGCTTGGGCCACCAATATCTATTTGTTCAATGCACTCTTCAAATTTGGCACCGCTGGCGATAGTTTCAGTAAATGGATAGAGATTAATTACTATCAAATCAAAAGGTGCAATATTTTGCGCTGCAAGTTGAGCTATATGATCCGGATCGTTCTGGTCGGCGAGAATTCCGCCATGAATTCTTGGATGCAGAGTTTTTACTCGACCACCAAGCATTTCAGGAAAGCCGGTGTATTCCTCGACCGGAATAACTGCGACTCCGGCATCGCGCAAGGTTTTTGCAGTGGATCCGGTGGAAAGAATTTCAATTCCGTTTTTCTCGAGGCTCTTTCCAAGTTCAACTAACCCAGTCTTGTCATAAACACTGACGAGAGCTCTTGATATCTTTTTACGAACCATTATTTCCGCCCCGGAATTTTCTTTTCAATGAACTCTTTTAGTGTCTCAACAATGAGCGCCCGTTCCACAATCTTAATGCGTTCATGAAGCGATGCTTCATCATCTTGCGGCAGAACATCGACTTCTTTCTGTGCAATTATCGCTCCGGTATCGATTCCTGCATCGACCCAGTGAACTGTTGAACCAGTTTTGGTTGCACCCGCGGCCAGCGCATCTCTAATACCATGCGCGCCAGGGAAATTTGGCAAGAGTGCGGGATGAGTATTTATCGTGGCAAATCTTTCAACAAATTCTGGCGCCAAGATTCGCATGAACCCAACACTTACTACTAAGTCAGGATTCAAAGTTGAGATGTAATCAATCAATGCAGTATCCCAAGCTTTTCGATCTTGATTAATTGGTAAATACTTTGCAGTGATTCCCGATTTTGAAGCGCGCACAAGTGCCTGCGAATCTCTATCTGAAACCAAGGCGAGGATTTCCAATTTCAATTCCCCGGCTGTTGTTGCATCGATTACTGCTTGGGCTAGTGAGCCACTTCCAGATGCAAGTAAAACAATTCGCATTTAGATCTCACTCTTGCGAGCTTTTATTAGTTTTATAAGTTTTGGGATATACAAGCCGATAATTAAGGTAGCGCTTTGAAGTACTGCAAATACCGCAAGAAGATTCCACCAAGAAATTCCAACCGGATCCATATCCTGGGTTAATAGCGTGCCACCAGCAAAGAGCGAGATTAAAGCGAGAAATATAAATAGCGGAAGAATTGTCTTAAATACTTCACGCTGTCTAACTGCAAACTCTTGATAGCGGTGGAATATCGCAATTTGATTTCCAAGAATCATCAGCGCGGGAATCAAAAGTGAAATTAATAAAAGTGGGTGTTCTGCAGTTGGAAGTGAGCCAAGCAATGGAATAGCCGGCAGGGAATTTAAATCGATATTTGTCGGCGAGATCTGAGTGCCGAGTCCCAACGTGAATCCAGTTCCAAATAAATATGAGAGCGCGGCTAGAGCAAGATTTGGAAGATACAAGAGCTGAAGGATGGTGAAAAGGATTCCACCCATTATTCCAGGCTGAATTACTATGGCAAGAGATTTTACGATTTGAAAGTGAAGAACCATTGAAATTGCGACAAGCAAAGTGGCTAACCCAATTAGCGACAAAAATGAATAACCCAAGAATTTAAATCGCTCAAACATTGGTGAAGTGAAATTTATAGTCGCAGAAAGCGCAATTGCTGCAACATATATTGGAGCCAAGAGCAGATTTGGTTTGATATTTTCACTCTGCGAAAGGATGGCGGCAATTGTTGCTATCGCCGTGTACCAAATTACGATGAAGGATCTGGCGCCTCTTGGGTTAAGAAGAAATTCACTTGCCCGACGGAACCCACTTCTTAGCGCAAGCCACGGAAATATCGCGGCACCGATTGGTAAATAACTAAGTGCACCACTTGAGAATCCGGAAGCCAGCGATAATTTAAATGGAACTAAATGTCCACCAAGCCATAACCAAATAGCTGCTCGAATTGGATCAGAAGTATTTCCGGTTGCGCTGCCCGCAGTTGACCAGGCGAATAAGGCAATAAAGCTAAGTGGAAATAAGGTTAGGGCCACACTGCGCAGAGCCTGTTGAAAAGTTACCAGCAGGATGCGGCCCAAAGTAATTAACCTTTTTTGTTATTTAAGATCGTGCGCATTAATTGCGCAGCTTCACTTGGTGTCTTGCCAACACTTACGCCAACAGCTTCAAGTGCGCTCTGCTTTGCAGCAGCTGTTCCGGATGAACCAGAAACGATTGCACCAGCATGTCCCATAGTTTTACCTTCAGGAGCTGTGAATCCTGCAACGTAACCAACAACTGGCTTTGTCACATATTCAGCGATAAATGCTGCAGCACGCTCTTCAGCATCGCCACCGATTTCGCCAATCATCACAATTGCATCTGTGTCTGGATCGTCTTGGAATGCACGTAAGCAATCGATATGCGTTGTTCCGATAATTGGATCACCACCGATTCCAACTGCAGTACTAAATCCAAAATCGCGTAATTCATACATCATTTGGTATGTAAGAGTTCCTGATTTAGAGACCAGACCAATACGTCCTGGGCCAGTAATGTCTGCTGGAATAATTCCGAGGTTTGCTTTTCCTGGGCTAATTAATCCTGGACAGTTTGGGCCAACAAGACGGGTTGTTCCCTTTTCAACTGCGTAAGCATAGAAAGCTGCTGAATCGTGTACTGGGATTCCTTCGGTGATTACAACAACTAAAGGAAGCTTGGCATCGATTGCATCGATTACTGCTGCTTTTGCAAACTTAGGTGGAACAAAAACTACAGAAGCATTTGCACCAGTTGCAGCTACAGCTTCGGTAACGTTATTGAAAACTGGAAGTGTTACACCTTCAATTTCAACGCTCTGTCCGCCTTTGCCGGGAGTTACGCCACCAACAATTTTGGTTCCTGACTTAATCATTCGTGCAGTGTGCTTTGTTCCTTCAGACCCGGTCATTCCTTGCACTAGGACTTTAGTATTTTCATTTACAAAAATTGCCATTATTTTGCCGCCAATTCTGCAGCGCGTGCTGCTGCGCCATCCATAGTTTCAACTTGCTGAATCAGCGGATGAGCTGCTTCATTCAAAATACGTCGGCCTTCTAGAACGTTATTTCCATCGAGGCGAACGACGATTGGCTTTGTGGCCTTATCGCCAAGCATCGAAAGTGCCTGAACAATTCCGTTTGCAACTGCATCGCAAGCTGTGATTCCACCAAAAACATTTACGAAGACGCTGCGAACATCGCTATCTCCAAGAATGATTCCGAGTCCATCAGCCATTACCTGAGCAGATGCACCTCCACCAATATCTAAGAAGTTTGCTGGCTTAACTCCGAATTTTTCACCGGCGTACGCAACAACATCGAGCGTGCTCATTACAAGACCTGCGCCATTTCCAATAATGCCAACTTGGCCATCGAGCTTTACATAGTTCAAATTCTTCGCCTTAGCAGCAGCTTCTAATGGATTTGCCGCCGCATGATCGATTAGCGCTTCGTGACCTGGGTGACGGAAATCTGCGCTGTCATCCAAAGTTACCTTGCCATCTAGAGCAACAACTTTGCCATCACTTGTTTTAACAAGTGGGTTAATCTCCATAAGAGTTGCATCTTCAGCAACAAATGCTGCCCATAACTTAAGCAGTACTTCTACAACTTGATCGACAACATCTGCTGGGAATTGTCCAGCAAGAACAATCTCGCGGGCCTTCTCTTTTGAAATTCCAACGTTTGGATCGATTCCGATACGAGCTAATTTTTCTGGAGTTTTATGTGCAACTTCTTCAATCTCCATACCACCAGCGACTGATGCCATTACAAGAAAATTACGATTGGCTCTATCCAATAAAATTGCTAAATAATATTCTGCTTCAATTGGAGCGGCTTGCGCGATCATCACTTTATTTACAGTGTGACCTTTAATATCCATTCCTAAAATTGCTGCTGCTTTTTCTTTAGCATCGCTTGCGCTTTCAGCAAGCTTTACGCCACCAGCTTTTCCGCGTCCGCCAACTTTTACTTGTGCTTTCACGACCACGCGACCACCCATTGATGCTGCAGCGCTTTCGGCTTCCTCTGGTGTGTACGCAACTGCGCCACCAAGTACTGGAACACCGTGTGATTCGAAAAGATCTCGAGCTTGATACTCAAAGAGATCCACTAGTTACCCCGTTCGTTATCGATTGCTAAATCTAGAAGTTACGAATAGTCGAAATCTTAGTGGTTATTTAGAGCTTCTCTACCGGCGCATAACGCAGCAGCAGGCGCTTTTCACCGAGTGAACCGAAGTTAATAGTGGCCTCGGCGCGATCTCCTTCGCCGACAACGGCGACAACGCTTCCCAATCCAAATGTGTCATGTGACACACGGTCGCCAACTTCCAGAACCATCGTCGTAGAAACTTTTCGGCCAGTTGCCCGAGGCGCCGGAGTGAAATGTGAAGTCTTCATGACACTTGCCCGCGATGGTGCAGGTGCATGTTCGTTCCATTCAATTACATCATCTGGAATTTCAGCGAGAAATCTTGAAGCCGGATTGTAAGTAGGCGCGCCCCATGATGTTCGATATTCAGATCTTGAAACATAGAGATTGACTCGGGCACGAGTTAAACCAACATAAGCCAGGCGGCGTTCTTC
>CANKCX010000054.1 GCA_947480375.1 Actinomycetota bacterium | reverse complement strand
CCAACATAGAAGATTCGAAGCATCGCACCGAAGGCTGCTGCCTTTGTCGCTGCGGCCATAAAACCAGTAATCGGAGTTGGGGCGCCTTGATAAACATCTGGTGTCCATGAATGGAATGGAACGGCACCAACTTTAAATAGCAGACCAACTGAAATAAATGCGATTCCGAGAAGTAGGAAAACATCATTTCCACCAGCGCCGTGGATTGCATCAGTTAAACCATTTAAAGAAAGTGAGCCGGAATATCCGTAAAGCAGGGCTGCACCAAAGAGGAAGAATGCTGATGAATATGCACCAAGCAAGAAGTACTTAAGTGCTGCTTCTTGTGAAAGTAAGCGGCGGCGGCGTGAAAGCCCAGCCATTAAATAAAGTGGAAGAGATAGAACTTCAAGAGCCACAAAGAGCGTTATGAAATCTGTTGCAATTGGAAAGAGCATCATTCCGGATACGGCAAAGAGTGTTAGTGGAAATACTTCAGTCTGTTGCTTTCCTGATTGAAGTGCGATTGCCTCTTCATTAGAGCCAGGTAGCGCTGATGCTTGTGGTGCAAAGTTATCTTGATCTGCAATTATCAGAATTCCGACAAAGGCAAAAACAAGAATTGCACCTTGCATAAAGATTCCGGCACCATCAATAGAAACTGAAGTTACGGCCGCGATTGAAGAACCTTGATTGCGAACCCGATAAAGCTGCTCGAAGGCAATAATGATTCCAGTTAGCGCAATCGCTAGTTGTAATCTGGCGCGAATTGCTTGCTTAACGAAGGCTTCAACAAGTACGCCAAGAAGCGCAGCACCCAAAATAATCAAGATTGGCGCTAGAAGTGCATAATCTAATTTAGGAGCCGTCAACATTATTTGGCCACCTTTGCAATTGGATCAGTAACCCCGGCATGAATCATGATGGTTTCAGTCGTTGGGTTAATAACATTTAATACTGGCTTTGGATAGAAACCAAGTACTACTAAAACGGCAATTACAGGTGCAATTGCAATTTTTTCGCGGAGATTTAAATCTGGAATACCAGCATTTGCGGCTGGAGTTTCACCATGCAAAGAACGTTGAACTGCAAGCAGAACATAGAGCGCTGCAAGAATAATTCCGGTAGTACCGAGAATTGCAGCGACTGGATACTTAGCAAAAGAGCCAAGCAGAACTAAGAATTCGCTGACGAAACTTGATAACCCTGGAAGCGCAAGGGCGGACATTCCGGCCAAAAAGAATGACCAGGCCAGAACCGGAGTGACTCTTTGAAGACCACCAAAATCTGCGATCTGTGATGAACCACGACGTTTGATCATCCAACCTGCAGTTAAGAAGAGTGCAGCAGTAGAGAAACCGTGATTAACCATATAGAAAATCGCGCCTGTTAAGCCTTGTGAAGTAAGAGCGAAAATTCCTAGAGTGATAAATCCGAAGTGCGAAATTGAGGTAAATGCAATCAGTGAATTAATATCTTTCTGACCGATTGCTAAGAAGGCTCCGTAAAGAATTGAAATCACTGCCAAAGTAATAATTGCGGGCGTGAAAGTCTTTGTAGCTTCTGGGAAGAAACTCATACAAAAACGAATCATTCCGTAGGTTCCAACTTTATCTAAAACGCCTAAGAGCAGAGTCGAAGTTCCGGCAGTCGCAGATTTAGCAGTAGTTGGAAGCCAGGTATGGAAAGGCCAAAGCGGTGCTTTGATTGCGAATGCAATAAAGAATCCTAGGAACAACCAATTCTGAGTTGCAGAATCAATAGTTAGTTCAGATAGTTTTGAAATATCAAAAGTTGCTCCGCCTTGATTGGTTGAAATTATGTAGAGCCCAATTACTGCTGCCAACATTAGAAGTCCACCGAAGAGGCTGTATAGCAAGAACTTCATGGCTGCCGCGGCACGTTCGCCGACACCATAACCACCAATAAGGAAGTAAACCGGTAATAGCATCGCTTCGAAGATCACATAGAAGAGGAATACATCGGTAGCAGCAAATACGCCGATCATCATGGTTTCTAAAATTAAAAGCAGGATATAGAAAGTTTTAACGCTCCAACGTCCATTTTCAGATTCATTCCAACCTGCAAGAAAGACGATTGGAACCAAGATTGTTGTCATAAGGATTAGAGCCAGTGCCATGCCATCAATACCGACTGCATAATTAATATTGAAGGCTGATATCCAGGTACGAACTTCGGTGAATTGAAGTGCGCTACCACCGGTATCGAATGCAAATGCCATAAAGATTGAAACTGCAGTTACGAGCAATGAGAAGCCCAAAGCAACTTGCTTAATTAATTTAGCATTTGCAACTGGCAAAATCGCAATAACGATTGCACCAACCAGAGGAAGCAATTGAAGTGTGGTCAAGATACTCATAGCGTCACCATCCAAATTGCTGTTACTAAGGCAAGAACTCCGAGAACCATAATCAAGGCATAGCTACGAACGTAACCATTTTGGATTGTGCGAAGTGAAGCTGCACTTGTTTGAACAACCCAACCAACAGCACGAACTAAACCATCGATAATCTTGTAATCAGTCGTAACTAGCCCTGAAGTTAACTTCTGGCCAGGGCGCATGAATACCGCTTCGTTAAATGAATCTTGATATAGATCTTTACGGGCAGCTTTGGTAAATACTGAAACCTTCGTCGGAGCTTCAACCGGAACGGTCCGATACTTAAGCACTGCAAAGGCAACTCCAATTGCTACAACAGCAAGCGCCATTGCAGAAACCACCATTGGTGGCAAGAACTCTTCGGCATGGTGCTCGTGATGCTCATTAACAACTGGTTGCAACCAATTTACAAGCGCACTGCCGGAACTTAATAAGAATCCTGATGCAACAGAACCAACTGCAAGAACCGCCATTGGCGCCCACATTAAGAATGGAGATTCATGTGGATGTGCGTTGTCATCCCAACGCTTTGTGCCGGTGAAAGTTAGAACAATTACGCGAGTCATATAGAAAGCAGTAATCGCGGCGCCAAGAAGTGTTGCACCGCCAAGAAGAATTCCTTCAATACCGCCAGCATTGAATGCGGTTTCAATAATTTTATCTTTTGAATAGAAACCAGCAAATGGCGGAACTCCGAGAATGGCTAGATAGCCAAGCCCAAAGGTTGCTGCAGTGATTGGCATAACTTTTCCAATAGCACCATAGCGACGCATATTTACTTCATCATTCATTCCGTGCATTACTGAACCAGCACCAAGGAACATGCCAGCTTTAAAGAAACCGTGAGTTAGAAGATGCATAATTGCAAAGGCATAACCGACAGGACCAAGTCCGGTTGCAAGAATCATGTAACCAATCTGTGACATGGTTGAAGCTGCAAGCGCCTTTTTGATGTCATCTTTTGCAGTACCAATCAAGGCACCAAATAACAATGTTATTGCTCCGACACAAACCACCATAAGTTGCGCGGTTGGAGAAGCATCAAAAATAAAGTTAGAACGAGTTATTAAGTAGACGCCAGCTGTAACCATTGTCGCAGCGTGGATCAAAGCCGAAACTGGAGTTGGGCCAGCCATCGCATCGCCAAGCCAAGATTGCAATGGGAACTGCGCAGACTTTCCAGCGGCAGCAAGTAACAACATCGCACCGATTGCAGTGAGTGCACCGGCTGAAGCACCTGAAGCGCTCTCTTTAACCCCAGCGAAAGTTACTGTTCCAAATTGCGTGAATGCGATCATGATTGCAAGTGAGAGACCGACATCGCCGACTCGGTTTGCAACGAAAGCCTTCTTAGCAGCAGTTGCATAAGCTGGTTTTTGATTCCAGAAACCAATCAATAGATATGAAGCCAGACCAACGCCTTCCCAGCCCACATAGAGATTTAGGTAAGAATCTCCGAGAACCAGAAGCAACATTGCGGCGATAAAAAGGTTTAGGTATGCGAAGAAGCGACGACGATCGTGATCGTGTGACATATAAGCAATTGAATAGATATGTATAAGTGTTCCGACGCCAGAAATCAGAAGCACGAAGCAGATTGATAGCTGGTCTAGTAATAAAGAGGCATTTACTTGGAAACTTCCGACTGAAATCCATTCAAAGATTTTCTGAGTAGCGGCTCGAGCTTCGCCTTCGCGACCCTGCATTGCGAAGAATTCAATAACGCCAAGTGCAAATACTGAGGCTGAAATTAGCGTTGCAAAGATATGTCCCCACTTATCTGCAATGCGACCTAGAAGCAGAAGCAATGCAGCGCTAAATAATGGGAGTGCGATTAAGTAAACCAAATTTGTGCTCGTAACCATTATCGTTTCAACAAACTAGCATCATCAACAGATGCTGATCGACGGGAGCGATAAATCGTAACGATAATCGCAAGGCCAACTACAACTTCACAAGCCGCAACAACCATCGTAAAGAATGATGCAACTTGTCCAGATAGATTTCCGTGAACTCTAGAGAAAGTGACGAAGGCAAGATTCGCTGCATTTAACATCAGCTCTACGCACATGAAAACGACGATTGCGTTTCTGCGTACAACAACACCGATGGCCCCAATAGTAAATAGAAGTGCTGAAAGATAAATATAATTCGAGATATCCATTTAGTCTTCCTCCACTTCTTTCACTTCAAGTTCAAACGGCTTAGAGGTAAGCATGTCGCCACGAGCTTCAAGAGTTGCTGAAACTGAAGAAGGCGCTGGGCTTCCATCAGGCAGAAGTGCTGGAACATCTACTGCGTTGTGGCGAGCATAAACACCAGAACCTGGCAGACCTGCCGCAGTTGCTAGTGAAGCACCACGGAAACGTGCGATTGATTGATCGCGTTGAGCAGTACGAGATTTAGTTGCCGTGCTGTGTGCCAGAACCATCGCACCAAGAGCTGCAGTGATTAGTAGAGCTGACACAACTTCAAAGGCCCAAACATATTTTGTAAATAGTTCTTCGGCCAGAGCCTGCACATTTCCTGCAGAATTTGCCTGTCCTAAACCGATTGCATCTGTGCCAATTGTTGCTCGACCAATTAGCGAAATCATTAGTCCACCAAGCCCAATTGCTGCAGTAATAGAAGTTGGACGTTGGCCTCTGATATTTTCAACGAGTGAATCTGAACTATCAACACCAACTAGCATCAAAATAAATAGGAAGAGCATCATTACTGCGCCGGTATAAACAACAATCTGCACAATTCCTAAGAAGAGTGCATCTTGCGCAATATAGAAAATTGCAAGCGTAATCATTACCCAAGCTAAGAGAATTGCAGAGTGGACAGCTTTCTTTGCAAATAACATTCCTAGCGCTGCTGCAACTGCAAGTGGTGCAAGGATCCAGAAGAGGACAGCCTCGGGGGCTGCTGTACGTCCGATTTCAAGTGCGAGATTAGCCATTTGAACCACCTGTTATGTCGCCACGGTAGTAATCAATATGAGTTGTACCTGGCGCCATTGGATGTGGAGGTTGCAACATTCCAGAACGCAAAGGAGCTAAAAGATCTTCCTTTTCGAAGATTAATTTCTTACGTGAATCATCTGCTAATTCATATTCGTTTGTCATTGTCAGAGCACGTGTAGGACAAGCCTCAATGCAGAGACCGCAGAAAACACAACGCAGATAATTAATTTGATAAACCTTGCCATAACGCTCACCAGGTGAGAATCGAGCGTCATCTGTATTTGATTCGCCTTCAACAAGAATTGCATCTGCTGGGCATGCCCACGCGCAGAGTTCGCAACCAATACATTTTTCGAGGCCATCGTCATAGCGATTTAATTGATGGCGGCCGTGAAAACGTTCAGCGGTTGGTTCTTTAACTTCTGGATATTCAACGGTATTTACCTTTTTGAACATCGTAAT
>CANKCX010000053.1 GCA_947480375.1 Actinomycetota bacterium | reverse complement strand
TTGCATCAATCGTCCTAAATCGCACCATCGTCGGTCGCTACACATTCGCAATTGGTTCAAACGAAGAAGCGACAAAGCTTTCAGGTATCAACGTTAATAAGTGGATAGTTATCATCTACACAATCGGTGGTCTCTTCACAGGTATGGCAGGAATCCTGCTTACATCTCGTCTGAACTCTGCACAGCCAGCACTTGGCGCCGGTTACGAACTTGAAGCAATCGCCGCTGTAATCATCGGTGGAACTTCACTTCTCGGCGGTAAAGGTTCAATTCTTGGAACTGTAATCGGTTCTTTGATTATGGCCGTTCTAATCAACGGACTTCGTATCATGGCAATCCAACAAGAATGGCAGACCGTTGTAGTTGGTGTTGTTATCATCATCGCGGTTTATACAGATTCACTTCGTCGTCGCAAGGATCGAAGTTGATATAGGTTAAATTCAAAAGCCCCGCTCAGAATATTGAGTGGGGCTTTTTTTATTGGTGGCGGGTGAAGGATTTGAACCTTCGAAGGCAGAGCCGGGGGATTTACAGTCCCCTCCCATTGGCCGCTCGGGCAACCCGCCAAGGTTTTCTTACGGCTTGCGTAGATTACCTTATTAAAGCCGAGCCTTGAAATCGGGCTTAATCAGGCAAGATGACAGGGACTTGAGTCATTAGTCCACCATCGATTACATAAGAGCTTCCTGTAATGAAAGAAGCCTTATCTGAACATAAGAATCCAACTAGTTCGCCGATGTCATGAATGCTTGCCATGCGACCGATTGGGTGCGAACTTCCCCACTCTTTCAAAATATCTTCTTCGCTGCGAGTGCTACTAAATGCTCGGGCTGATGCACGAAGCATTGGTGTATCAACAGATGCAGGCAGAATCGCATTACAACGAATTTGTTCAGCAGCGTGATCGATCGCGATTGCACGAGTCAAGGAATTTATTGCACCCTTTGAAGCTGCATATGCAACAACGCCTTTTTGATTGGCAAGTGATTGCACTGATGAAATATTTACGATTGATCCGCCTTTAGCTTTACGCATAAATGGGATTGCATACTTGGCTGTTAAATACATAGATTTAACGTTCACATCGAAAGTCTTATCCCAAGTCTCTTCGCTGGTATCTACTGCTGTTCCATAGGTTTGAATGCCTGCGCAATTGACTACATAATCAATCTGGCCATACTTTTTGCCGACAGTTTCTATTGCGCTCTTTACTTGTGAATCTGATGAAATATCTACTTTCATACCAGAAATACGATCACCATAACTAGCTAATTCTGACTGGGCTTTGGTTAATCCAGCTTCATCAAGATCAAACATAACTACGGTTGCACCATCATCAAGCAATCTTTTTGTGCTGCCGTAACCGATTCCCTTAGCTCCCCCAGTAACGATTGCAATCTTGCTCATAATTTAACTCCTGATCCAAGCGCCGTTTTTGCGAACTTCGGCAATATTTGTTGCACCTGTAAGTGCCATTCCATTTTCAAATTCACGTCGCATGATTTCGATTACTTGCTCAACTCCCGCTTCACCATTTGCCATTGCGCCATATAAGTAAGCCCGGCCAATGAATACCGCTTTGGCTCCGAGCGCTATTGCACCAAGTGCATCTAGCCCAGACATGATTCCGCCATCGATATAAACTTCAACTTTCTTACCAACTGCCTTAACAACTTCAGGAAGAATTTCTAATGGGATAGGACCGCGATCAAATTGGCGGCCACCATGATTGGAAAGAATGATTCCTTGAACTCCAAGTTTTGCAACGGCTTTAGCATCTTCAACGCTTTGAATTCCCTTAACAACTATTGGACCATCCCAAACAGATCTCAACCAAGTTATATCTTTAAGGGTTGTTGCAGGATCGAAAATCAAGGCAGCAAGTTGTGAAAGGGGTTTATCCCATCCGCGGAATGCTGCGAATTCTAACTTTCCGGTTGTAAATAAGTTAAGCCACCAGATTGGTTTACGTGCAATTGCAAAGACGGTATTTATCCTGATCTTTGGCGGAACCGTAAGGCCATTTCGATTATCGCGATAGCGCAAACCAGCAACTGGTGTATCGACTGTTAAAACTAAAGTTTCAAAACCGCTATCTTTCGCCTGCTTAATAACAGCCAAACTATCGCTGCGATTTTTCATAATATAAAGCTGGAACCAACGTCTGGAATTGGGAACAGCTTTTGCAAGCTCTGCCGGTGATGTGGTCCCCATGGTCGAAAGTGCATAAATTAAATTTTTCTTATCGGCAACATTTGCCACTGCAGGTTCTCCGACATGATGCATAAGACGGGTATAGCCCGTCGGAGCGAAGCAGATTGGGATATCAACAGTCTTTCCCAAGATTCTCTCTTTGGTATCAATCTTAGAAACATCGCGAAGAACTCGAGAATTGAATTCGATTTTAGAGAAAGCCTCGCGCGATCTTGAATATGCGATCTCATCTACCGCGCTGCCTTCGACATAATCAAAGACAACCTTTGGTGTCCGCTTCTTTGCGATCTTCGCTAAATCCCCGATGCTCTGAGCGCGCTGCAACTTACCTTTGTAAGGGTTTAGCGATGGGATGGACCAATCAATTAAGGACCAGAAATATGGGAGGCTCGGGAATTTACGAGAGCTCCGAATCATGAGCACAATTTACCCTACAATTGCGCTCAGTAGAATAAGAAAATAAATAAATTCGTTCATCGGTAAAGGGGTCTATAAGTGGCTGATTCAAGTTTTGATATTGTCTCTGAAGTTGATCATATGGAAGTTGATAACGCTTTCAACCAAGCAGATCGCGAAATCGCCACTCGCTTTGACTTCAAAAATACCGATAGCAAGATCGAAAAGTCTGGCGAGAAGTTTCTAATTGAAGGGCAATCAGAAGAGAAGGCAAAAGCTGTTCTAGACGTCTTCAAGGACAAGCTAATCAAGCGCCAAGTTTCTTTAAAGCACCTTGAATCAACTGATCCAGAACTCAGCGGAAAGATTTATAAGATTTCTTGTACTTTAAAAGAGGGCATTTCAACTGAGAACGCAAAGAAACTTGCAAAGATTATTCGTGATGAAGGTCCTAAATCAGTAAAGACTCAAATTCAAGGTGAAACTCTTCGCGTAACAAGTAAATCTCGTGATGATTTGCAAGACACCATGGCTTTAGTAAAGGCGCAGACGTTAGATTTTGCAGTGCAATTTACGAATTACCGCTAATAGATGAGTAAATATCGTCTCGGTTTAATTTATGGATTCACTTCCTACACAATGTGGGGGCTGTTTCCACTTTATTGGCCGCTGCTGCAACCAGCAACCCCGCTCGAGATGGTTTCACACCGTGCGGTTTGGTCACTTGTCTTCTGCATAATCGCGCTAGCAATTGCCCAGCAACTTAGATCTACCTTTGCATTGATGATCTCCCCCGGAATTTTCTGGCGATTTACATTGGCGGCCTTCTTAATTTCAATAAATTGGATCACATATATCTGGGCGGTAAATCACGAGCAGATTGTTGAGGCATCACTTGGTTATTACATGCAACCAATTCTGCTTGTTCTTATGGGGATTCTTGCCTTTAAAGAAGAGATGCGAAAGATTCAATGGATCGCATTTATTGTGGCAACAATTGGCGTAATTATTCTTACAATTGATTACGGCAGACCACCATGGATCTCATTCGCTCTGGCATTCTCTTGGAGCTCATATAGTTTCGTTAAAAAGAAGATTAATCTGGGATCACTGCAGGGCCTGGCAATTGAGACACTCATATCCTCAGTATTTTATGGAAGTTATTTGATCTGGCTTGGTTATAAGGGTGAAGGCCAATTTGGACATGGTGCAGGTTTAACCGCGCTGCTTATCGGCGCTGGCTTAGTAACTGCGATTCCATTGCTCTTATTTAATGGCGCCACTACTCGAATTCCATTTACGATGATTGGATTACTGCAATATCTGACACCAACAATTCAATTTATGTTGGCGGTATTCCTGCGCCACGAACCTATGCCACATGCAAGATGGCTTGGTTTTGTCTTTATTTGGCTGGCTTTGATAACTCTTGGTTATGACTTGATTAAATCAGGAAGTTCGCGAGATAACAGCTTGGCTCAACCCGACTAAAGCAGCTTTTGCTGGACCTTCCGGTAGCACTTCTAAATGCTGCTGCGCAGATTTTCCATACTTAGCTACTAGTTCCCGTGATTTAGTTAAAGCGCTGTGATTTCGTAATTTAGCAATCGTTTCTTGAACAACTGCTTCATCAGTAATTGGCGCAGATAAAATCTTCTTTAGTTCGGCATCTGCTGGATCATTTGATTCAAGAATAAATAAAGTTACAAGGGTTGGAACACCTTCACGAAGATCGGTCCCTGGGGTTTTCCCTGATTCTTTTGAATCACTGGCAATATCAATAATGTCATCAGCGAGTTGAAAAACTGTTCCAATCTCTTCACCAAATTTTGTAAGGGCGTCCATAATTTTTGCATCAGCGCCAGAAATCATTGCGCCATATCTTGCACTTGCTGAAATCAATGAAGCTGTTTTGTCGGCGACAACACTTAAATAATGTTCGAGTTGTGTCTTGCCTTCACTGGACCCTTGAGTTTCAGTGATCTGACCAATTACTAATCTCTCGAAAGTCAGCGCCTGTAAGCGAACTGCCTCCGGACCAAGGTCTGCCAATAGCTGTGAAGTCTTAGCGAATAAGTAATCACCAGTAAGAATCGCTACCGTGTTGTTCCAGCGATTATTTGCACTTGCAACCCCGCGACGAAGTGGTGCTTCATCCATAACATCATCGTGATACAAGGTTCCAAGGTGTGTAAGTTCGCAAACAACAGCAGCCTGAATAATTCCATGGGCCTTTGGATCTCCAAAGTGTGAAGCGATCAATGTAAGAAGTGGCCGAAGTCTTTTTCCACCGGCATCAACAAGGTGCCTAGAAGTCTCTATTACTAAAGGATATTTACCTTCAATCGCTTCGCGTAGATTTGCTTCAACTTCTACCATCGAAGCAAGAAGCTGAGACTCTAATACCGGATCAATATCCGGAATTCCGATCTGCGACATTAGCGTAGGAAGTATGCGAAGTTTTGTGCAACATCAAATAGAAGAGATGGTGCAATACCTAAGACGATAGTTGCGATAGCGCTTATCGAAATTGAAATTCGGGTTAGTACTGATGGAATCACAACTGATACTGAATCATTGGTTGCATCAGCAAAGAAGAGCATCAAGATAATGCGTAGATAGAAGAAGACGGCGATTGCACTTGAAAGCACACCCGCGACAACTAGGTAGATATTTCCTGATTCATATGCGGCAGAAAAGATTGAGAACTTTCCGACGAAACCACTAGTAAGTGGAATACCAGCAAAGCTTAAAAGAAATAGTGAGAAGGTTGCGGCAATAAGTGGTGACTTTTTACCTAAACCAACCCAACGATTCACATCTGAAACCTCGCCAGATGAGTCGCGAACCAATGTCACAATTCCAAAGGCCCCAATTGTTGCAAGACCATAAACAACTGAGTAGAAGAGAACCGCGCCAAGCGCGCTCTTATTAAGTGAAACCACCGCTGTAAGTAGGAATCCAGCATGCGCGATAGATGAGAATGCCAACATGCGCTTTACATCGCGTTGTGAAATTGCTGCTACCGCACCAACGATCATCGTGATTACCGCGATAACAGCGATTATTGGCTTCCAACTTAATTGCGCAGCATCTAAACCAACATAGAAGATTCGAAGCATCGCACCGAAGGCTGCTGCCTTTGTCGCTGCGGCCATAAAACCAGTAATCGGAGTTGGGGCGCCTTGATAAACATCTGGTGTCCATGAATGGAATGGAACGGCACCA
>CANKCX010000052.1 GCA_947480375.1 Actinomycetota bacterium | reverse complement strand
TGCTGAGTGAATCAACATCTAGGTCGTCAGTGAACTTCTTATCCATTGCAATGATGCCGGCATCAATGCCCGCAACTTCAACAACGATTTCCTTGATTCCTTCTAGTACTACTTCAACTGTTAGTGCCATTGTCGTGGTTCTCCTTATTTCTTTATCGTGCCTTATTTACTTGGTTAGTTACTAGGTTTAGATGGTAGTTCAACAACTTGGCCGGCATATACAAGCCCTGCGCCAAATCCTATGAGAAGTGCGCTCTTACCGTGAAGTTCTGGCTTCTCGGCGAGTAACGCGTCCATTGCCAATGGAATCGATGCGGAGGAAGTGTTGCCCGAGGTACGAATATCGTGGGCAACTACAACTGATTCTGGCAATTTCATAGATTTCACAAGCGATTCGATGATTCGGTCATTTGCTTGATGTGGAATAAATGCGTCAAGAGTTTCTGGAGTCAGTCCAGCTGCTTTAAGGGCGCGAAGTGCAATTGGTGCAATCTCATAAACTGCCCAACGAAAAACTGTCTGGCCCTGCTGATTAATATTTGGCCAACCTAAATCAGTTCTGCCTGGATGCTTTTTAAATTCTAAGAATGATGGCTCGAGGAGAATCGCTTCGCGAGTTTCCGCACTTGCGCCCCAAACTGTTGGACCAATTCCAATTCCTTCGGATGGGCCAATTACTACTGAACCAGCGCCATCAGCAAAGATGAATGCAGTTGCGCGATCATCTGGATCAGTAAAGTCTGAAAGTTTTTCGGCTCCCATAACCAGAACATTTTTCGCAGTCTTGTTGCGAACTAAATCATTTGCAAGGGCTACGCCATAACAGAAGCCAGCACATGCGGCAGAGATATCGAAGGCTGCTGCTTTGGTATTTCCAAGGCGAACAAGTAATTCAGTTGCGGCGCTTGGTGCCTGATATGGATAACTAATAGTTGCAAAGATAACTGCATCAATATCTTCGGCACTTAAACCTGCGCGCTTGATTGCGATGATTGCAGATTTTTCTGCCATATCGATTAGTGATTCATCGGCATCAGCAAAATGGCGAGTTTGAATTCCGGTGCGTTGTTGGATCCATTCATCAGATGAATCAATGCGGCCAACAATTTCTGAGTTAGGAACGATGCGGGGTGGGCGATAGGCGCCAACTGAAAGGATGCGGGCGTTCTGAGTTTCTGGCGTGAATTTTAGGGACATTAGTTCGCACCTGCCTGAGAATGCTTTGCAATAAATTCTGCAGCGGCAGTTAAATCTTCTGGGCTTTTAAGTGCGAAAGTTTCGATTTCACCTTGGGCGCGCTTTACTAAACCAGCCAGGGTTCCTGCAGGTGGAACTTCAATGATTCCCGTAACTCCACACTTGGCAAGAGTTTCCATACAAAGGTCCCAGCGAACAGGTCCGGCAATTTGGCCAACAATTCGATCTAAGATTTCACGGCCAACTTCAACTACTGCACCATCTTTATTTGAAATAAAAGGAATCTTCGGTTGCGAAATAGTAAGCGTTGCTGCAAGTGAAGCAAGATGCGCAACTGCAGGTGCCATGGTTGAAGTATGGAAAGCGCCAGAAACCGCAAGTGCGCGAACTCGAGATCCTTCTGGCGGATTTTCGGCGAGATTCGCAAGGGCAGTGAGTGAGCCAGCGGCAACAATTTGTCCACCACCATTTTCATTTGCGGCAGTAAGGCCTACAGCGTTAATTGCGGCGACGACTACATCGCGCTCGCCACCTAAGACTGCAGACATTCCGGTTTCAGAACCATTAGCTGCGATTGCCATTTGAGCACCACGTGCATGAACTAATTTCATTGCAGAATTTTGATCAAGTGCGCCAGCAAGTGCAGCTGCAGTAATTTCACCAACCGAATGACCGGCAACATAACTAACCTTAGAAAAATCTTTACCAAACAACCGGGTTGCGCCAATTAGGCCACCCGCTACTAAGAGCGGTTGGGCATTTGCAGTATCGCGAATTTCATCTGCTGATGCTGTGGTTCCAAGGCGGGTTAGATCTAAGCCGATGGCATCTGACCAAGTACTTATTAATTGGGCCGCTGTTGCATCTTCAAGCCAAGGAGAAAGGAATCCCGGTGTTTGGGAACCCTGACCTGGAGCGAGAAGTGCGAGCACGGCGCAAGTTTAAGGTTGGGCCTTGGGTACTGCCGAGTATTGAAATTGCACCTTGGATGGTGGCGGATTTGGTTACTGGTCAGTAACATTCGCCACATGAGAATTGCAGTGTGCGTAAAGCAAGTTCCAGATTCTTGGGCTGAGAAGAAAATGTCTGGCGGAGTCTTAGATCGGGCAAGTGTTGATGCGGTTTTAAATGATTTAGATGAATATGCAGTTGAAGAAGCGCTGCGAATTGTTGAAGCAAACTCACCAACAAAAGAGGCCGGCGAAGGTAGCGGACATTCAATAACTTTGATTTCAATGGGACCAGATCGTGCAACTGAAGCGATTCGCAAAGCACTTTCAATGGGCGCAGATGATGCGATCCATATTTGCGATGATGCACTGGCCGGTTCAGATGCGCTCGCAACCTCTTTAGTTTTGAGCAAGGTCATTGCTGATGGCAGTTTTGATTTAGTTATCTGCGGAACCGAATCAACCGATGCGCGAATGAGTGTTGTTCCTGCGATGCTTGCCGAAAGATTGGGCTGGGCTCAACTTACTTTTGCTGGTTCCGTTTCAGTTGATCCATCCGCTGCAAAGATTTCAATTGCCCGATCCACTGAATTTGGTATCGAGAATATGGAAGCAAATTTCCCAGCAGTAGTAAGTGTGATTGAAAAAATTAATGAGCCAAGGTATCCATCTTTTAAGGGGATTATGGCGGCGAAAAAGAAAACTATTACCGTTAAAGCCTTAGGAGACATTGCAATTTCAGCTGCGGATGTTGGTGGCAAGGCTGCATGGTCAAACGTAAGAGACGCTGTTCTTCGTCCGGCCAGAAGTGCCGGAGTCAAAGTTGAAGATGGTGGCGATGGCGGCAGCAAATTGGTCGATTTCCTAGCAGAAAAGCGGGTTATCTAATGAGTGAAGTATTAATTTTAGTAGATGCCGTTGATGGCAAAGTTGCTAAATCTACTGGTGAACTTGCAACCTTTGCGAAGGCCATTGGAAATGTAAACGCGGTTGTCTTTGATGCAACGTTAGTTTCGCAATTAAGTGCATATGCGATTGACAATGTAATTGTTTGCAACGGAATTGATATTTCAAAGTTCTCACCGGCACCAATTGCCCAAACTTTGGCCCAACTTGTCACAAGCAAAGGCGCAGCCGCGGTTCTGATTACATCAAGTTCTCGCGGAAAAGAGATTGCTGGTCGCCTGGCAGTTGCAACAAATTCGGGAATCATTACAGATGCAACTTCGATCGATGCCGATCTCGTAACGACCCAAGCAGTATTTGGTGGATCAACCACAGTCCATGCCGCTGTCACACACGGAACAACAATTGCAACACTTCGATCAAATTCAATTGAACCAATAGCAGCAACCGGCACGCCAACAACTGAGGAATTCACGCCATCTATTTCAGATTCTGCAAAGTTGGGTGTTGTTACATCAACCCAACCAATGGTTAAAGGTGGACGCCCAGAACTAACCGAAGCTTCCATCGTGGTTTCTGGTGGCCGCGGAACAAATGGAGATTTCAAACCAGTTGAAGCGTTTGCTGATGTTCTTGGTGCGGCTGTTGGTGCATCTCGCGCCGCGACAGATGCGGGTTGGTACCCACACACTCATCAAGTTGGCCAAACCGGAAAAACAGTTAGTCCACAACTTTATGTAGCGTGCGGAATATCAGGAGCAATTCAACATCGCGCTGGCATGCAGACCAGCAAAATGATTGTTGCTATAAATAAGGATCCAGAGGCGCCAATCTTTGAACTCGCGGATTATGGGGTTGTAGGCGATTTGTTCAACGTATTACCGCAAGCAACAACAGCGATATCGGCGAAGCAGGCTTAATTCAAACAAAACCGCTTGGTTAGTTATCCTTGCGGCATGGCTATTTACCTTGATCATGCGGCGACCGCACCGATCAACGACGCTGCAATTACGGCGCTAAATAACCAGATGCGCAAAGTTGGAAACGCTTCAAGTGTTCATAACCCAGGGCGCGAAGTTCGCAAGGATGTTGAAGATGCTCGTCATAAATTATCAGAATTAATTGGCGCAAACCCATCCGAAGTTATTTTCACCGGATCAGGTACCGAAGCAAATAATCTAGCGATTAAAGGATTTTTCTGGCAGGCACCAGAGCGCAATGTAATTGTTACTTCAGCCTTCGAACATCATGCAATCTTGGATCCAGTTGAATGGCTGGTCGAACACGAAGGCGCCGAACAAATATTGATTCCTATTACTAAAGCCGGTGTTATCGATTTAGATTTCCTACGAAATATTGTGGCCACAAGAGGCGGCGAAATTGCCGTAATAAGCGTTATGCATTCAAATAATGAACTTGGATCTATCCAGCCAATTGCCGAAGTTGTAAAAATTGCTAACGGAATCCCAGTGCATACCGATGCAGTACAGAGCTTTGGAAAAGTAGAATTTAACTTCGCTGCGCTAGGAGTTACGGCTGCAACTATCAGCGCTCACAAAGTTGGTGGCCCACTTGGAGTTGCTGCTCTAATCTTGCAGCGCGGCCTTGATCTAACTCCAATTTTGCATGGTGGCGGCCAAGAGCGCGAGATTCGAAGCGGAACGCTAAATGCACCAGCGATTGTGGCTTTTAGCGCCGCAGCTGAATTTGCAATTGCAAATCTTGCGACCAACTTTAAAAAGATTCGTGAATTACGGGATTACTTTATTTCAGGGTTAAAGAAATGCGTACCTGATGTTTCGATAAATTCAATTTCAGACCCCGCACTTCCCGGAGTTGTTAATGCAACTTTCCCCGGCACTGAAAGCGATGCACTGCTTCTGCTTTTGGATACCGAAGGCATAAGTGCATCTGCTGGTTCGGCCTGCAGCGCCGGAGTTCCAAGACCAAGTCATGTGCTTGTGGCACTTGGGTTAAGTGAAACTGATGCAGATGCATCACTGCGAATTTCAATCGGAACCACAAATACCAAAGAAGAGATTGATCAAGTCCTTCTTGTTATGCCAAGCGTTGTTGAACGTGCCAGAAACGCTTTCGTGGTTGGTGGGCTCAAATAATGAAGTTAATTGCAGCCATGAGTGGTGGAGTTGATTCTGCAGTCGCTGCGGCGCGTGCGGTTGAAGCCGGACATGAAGTTATTGGCGTTCACCTTGCGCTTTCAAGTAATCCGCAAAAATATCGTTCTGGCGCCCGCGGTTGTTGCACCATTGAAGATTCGCACGATGCAAGACGCGCTGCTGATGTAATTGGAATTCCGTTTTATATCTGGGATATGGCCGAAGAGTTTCATGATGGCGTTGTTGAAAATTTCCTCTCCGAATATGCGGATGGAAGAACTCCAAACCCATGTCTTCGTTGCAACGAGAAGATTAAATTTGCGGCAGTTTTAGATCGCGCCAAAGGATTAGGTTTCGATGGTGTTGTAACCGGCCACTATGCCCAAATGGTAGAAACTTCCATGGGTCGCACGATGCATCGGGCTGTTGATCCCGGTAAAGATCAATCTTATGTTTTAGCAGTTTTAAATACCGAACAACTTGCTGGTGCACATTTTCCACTTGGCGACACCGTTAAAGATCAGGTGCGAGTTGAAGCGAAACGACGCGGACTCTATGTTGCAAATAAACCAGATAGCCACGATATTTGTTTTGTACCTTCAGGGGATAACGCGGGCTGGCTTCGAGATCGCTTGGGCAGCGAGGTTGGTGAAATCGTTGATGAATCTGGTAAAAAACTTGGTGAACATAAAGGCGCTTACACATACACAATCGGTCAGCGCAAAGGTTTAGGTTTAACTATTCCAACAGCAGACGGTTCA
>CANKCX010000051.1 GCA_947480375.1 Actinomycetota bacterium | reverse complement strand
GCGTTCGCTGGCGGCAGCTTCTGCGTGATAGACCAAAGCTTCTGGCGCTGTAAGAACAGAAAATCCGGCGACCCGAGCGCGCCAACCTAAATCAACATCATCACGGAAGAGTGCAAGGTTTGGATCTAGCCCGCCTAAATCTTCAAATATTTTACGTCTTGCCAACATTGCTGCAGTGCTAACAGCCAACACTTCAGTTGGTTGATCAAATTGCCCCTGATCTTGTTCACGTGGATCTAAACCTGTCCAGCGCGCACCATTAACCGCAATACTGATTCCAACTTCTAATAAATGGCGGCGGTCATACCAACCTCGAAGTTTTGGTCCAACAAATGCAACTTGTGGTTTATCAATAAGGCCATCAATTAAAAGTTGTAACGCAGTGCGAGTTGGGGCGCAGTCATCATGCAAAATCCAGATGAGTTCTTCTTGATCCATCTGATCTTTATTTGTTAATTTCTTTGCTGATCCCAAAGCCAGCGCAATTGCATCGCCGAATCCGGCATCGCGATCAGTTTTTATAACTGTTAATCCGGCGCTAGTAAGCATCTTTGCTGAATCATCAATCGATCCAGTATCAACTGCAATTATTCGATCAACTGGTCTTGATTGCGCAGAAATTGCGGCAATGGATTCTGGTAACCAAGTTGCGCCATCGTGAGATACCAAAATAGCGGTAACGAAAAAATTGTCAGCCACGGGTTAATCCTTGACTAAATTTCTTAAAATAGCGATTAAAAATTAAATTATGCAGAGCGGCGCTTTAGGCGACGACGCTCGCGTTCGGAGAGGCCTCCCCAAATACCGAAACGCTCGTCATGTGCGAGCGCATATTCCAAGCACTCACCACGAACGTCACAAGATAAACAAACTCGCTTTGCTTCACGAGTTGAACCACCCTTTTCAGGGAAGAAAGCTTCTGGATCGGTTTGAGCACATAGAGCGCGCTCTTGCCAGGAAAGTTCGATGCCGTCGCTATTGATTACGCCTTCAATTGAAACTGATTGAACCGGGCGTGGATCGCTCATACGGGTAACTCCTTCAAACTTTGAGCCGCCCGGATAGGGCGGGTTTACTGAGAGAATTACACGCGTGTAACTCGATTAAGTCAAGCCCGAGTGCGCAATATTTACGCTCAAAATTAATAATTTTGGGATATTTTCGGGTTTTTTATCGATTTATTGCAGAAAAATTTGTAAATACGAATTAATAGCCAAAGAAATTATTTTCAGCGATTACTTGTCCTGGAACTTCAAATCCTTCGGCTACAAAGCAATTTAGAAGATTAGCCCCGGCCCCGACCTTTGCCCCATCGCCAATTACAGAGCCAGAAATTTGGGCAGCATCCCCAATCTGGGCAGCCCGACCAATAACGCTTCCGCCATTTACCTTTGCACTTGGTGAAATTTTAGAACCTTCAAGTGCGAGAAATTCAAGCTTCTTTTCGAAGACAAGATCGCGCGATGCTTTAAGCAGCGCTGCGGGTGTTCCAATATCTAGCCAGTAAGAGGTATCAATAAATCCAAAAACTTTTGCACCATCATTAAGTAATTTAGGAAAAGTTTCGCGCTCGACGCTGATGACTTTCCCAAATGGAATTGTGTTAATCACATCTCGATTAAAAATATAACATCCGGCATTGATGGTGTTTGTTGGTGGATTTTCCATCTTCTCATTAAATGCCGAAACTTTTCCAAAATCATCTAATTCAACTGCCCCATATGCCCGGGCATCTTCAACTTTGGTTAAATAGAGAGTTACATCTGCGCCTTTTGCTTCATGAAATTCAAATTGCGCATTTAAATCATGCCCACTTAAAACATCGCCATTAAATATTGCAATTGGAGCTCTGCCATTTGACTCATTAGCGCTACTTAAAACTTGTGCTGCATTGCTGATAGCCCCACCAGTGCCGAGTGCAACTTCTTCAACTGCATATTTAATTGAAATTCCGAAATCTGCGCCATCACCGAAATAAGGTTCGAATAGTTCGGCTTTAAATGAAGTTGCAAGAACTATTTCTGATATTCCAGCATCACGTGCTTTTAAGATCTGATGTTCGGTAAATGGCACACCAGCAACCTGCAACATTGGCTTTGGCGTGTTGTTAGTTAGAGGCTGCAACCTGGTGCCGCGGCCGCCAACTAAGAGAATTGCAGATCTATTTACCAAAGTTTTATCGATCAAAGTTTTATTGAGCAAACTTCTCGAACTTGAGGCCGATCTGATTAGCGATTTCAGTCATTGTGCCCATGATCGAAAGGATTTCAGAGTGTGGCAACATCGGTGATTCCTTCTCGCCAGCACGGGCGCAACGAGCGAATTCGATCGCCTCTTCACGCAGACCATGTCCGACATATCGCTTATCTGATCCAGCAACTACTTCATCTTTGTAATTGAGAACTCGCCAGGTTGATGGGAAGTAGAAGGTGCGATCAATTTCTAATCTGGCATCGCTTCCAATAATTACTGCACGGTTTGGTGTCGCAGCTAAGTTGGTCATATTCAAAATTGCTTGCGCGCCAGTTGGGTACTCCAAAATTACTGAGGTCTGACCATCAACCCCTGTAAATGCCTTTGTACTGCGAGCTGTGACTTTTGAAGGGGTTCCAAGAACCATAGAAGCAAATGAAACTGGATAAATTCCTAGATCAAAGAGTGCGCCGCCACCAAATTCTGGTGCGAACAATCTGAAGTTCGGATCTTTTTCAAACCATTGTCCGTGATCTGCGCGAACTGAAATAATTTCACCCAAGATTCCAGATTTAATTACTTCACGAATTTTGATCATATGTGGCAAATAGCGAGCCCACATGGCTTCCATTAGCAATAAATTCTTTTCATGAGCAGTATCAATCATGGTTTTAGTCTCGTCATAAGACATTGCGAATGGCTTTTCACAGAGAACGGGTTTGCCAGCATTTAGCGCCATTAAAGTATCGCGCATATGCATTGGGTGGTGGGTTGCGACATAAACCGCATCGATATCTGGATCGTTGACTAATTTTTGATATGAATCATGGCGATTTGGAATCGCAAACTTATCGGCGAAGGCATCAGCTTTAACTTGGGTTCTAGAACCAACTGCAACTACGCGATGATCTTCAAGACGCAATACATCTCTGGTGAACTGCTCGGCAATTCCACCGGCGCCTAAAATTCCCCAACGAAATGGTGTTACAGACATTTGGTTCTCCCGCTACTCGGTATAAGTGAAATAAATCTTTGGTGAGTCTAATCGCAGAGGGGCAAAATTTATAGGGTTATAAAAAATCGGGTCTTGGTTGGCGATTGGCTTAGAGACAAAAAGAGCTCCGAGCGTTTGAGAGACTTAACTTTCTATAGTTAGTCTTCAAACAACGGAGCTCTTTTTACGGTTTTGAGCGAGGCTATTCGGCCTTGCCAGCAGCTTTGTTAAGCGCACGTAGAACTTGGTAGCCAATTACTGCAACCAATGTTCCGTTGATGATTCCACCGAAGGAATAATCTCCACGCTTCCATGTCATATCGGCAATACCGATAATCAAAGTTGTTGCTGCGATGAAAAGGTTTGTTGAGTTTCCGAAATTAACTTTGTTTTCGATCCAAATCTTGGCACCGAGAACTCCGATCATTCCGTAAAGAGCAACGCCTACGCCGCCAAGAACACCTGCAGGTGTGGCACTAAGGATTGCGCCAAACTTCGGTGAAAGTGAAAGCAGGATTGCGCCTACGCCAGCTACCCAATAAGCAGCTGTTGAATAGATGCGTGTAGCAGCCATTACGCCAATGTTTTCTGCGTAAGTGGTTGTACCAGAACCGCCACCAGCACCAGCAAGTGTTGTTGCAATTCCATCTGCGAATAGTGCGTTACCCATTTGACCATCTAGATCTTTTCCGGTCATTGCTGCAACTGCTTTAACGTGTCCAACGTTTTCAGCAATCAGAACAAGTACAACAGGAATAAATAGCAAGATTGCATTCATATCGAAAGTTGGAGTTGTGAATGTTGGCATTGCAACCCACTTCGCTGCTTTAACGCCATCAAAATTAATATCTCCGTTAAATGCTGCGAAGGCATATCCAACAACGATTCCACCAAAGATGCTGATGCGACCTAGGAAGCCCTTTGACATTGCTCCGATAAGTGCTACTGCAGCAAGTGTGATGATTGCAGTTAGTGGTGCTTGCTTGAAGTTGTTATTTGCAGCGCCAGCAAGGTTTAGACCGATAATCATTACGATCGAACCTGTTACTACTGGAGGTAGCAGCCAGTTAACCCAGCCGATTCCAACTGCATTAACTACTAAACCAACAACGGCAAGAATTACACCGGTTGCAACTACGCCACCGAGTGCTACTGCCATTCCACCATTTGTCATTGCAGCCGCGATTGGCGCAAGGAATGCAAATGATGAACCTAGATAGCTAGGTACTTTGTTCTTGGTAAGAGTTAGGAAAATTAAGGTTCCTACACCAGAGAAAAATAGAGTTGTACTTGGTGGAAATCCGGTGATGATTGGCACTAAGAATGTTGCACCAAACATTGCTGCGATGTGTTGAATACCAACACCGATAGTTAGTGGCCAAGCTAGGCGTTCGTCTGGCTTAACAACATCTCCGTCAGCAATTTTCTTGCCATTTCCGTGAAGCTTCCAAGATAAAAGCGACATTGCTTTCCTTCCCATTTCCTATGTTTGTGGCCACAGAGTTCTCTGTGACTGGGGAACATTTGAAAAAATGGTAGGTCGCTACGCAGCAGTAACCCCGTAATTACACGCGGAATCCAGGGCTATTTCTTATTGGTTTTAGGTGGCTCAAGCGTGATTAGCGCCTGCCGCACCAGCAAACTAAGAAAGTATTAAAGAGTGAAGCGTGGGTAATCGTCGGTTACGAGAACTGCTGCATAACCATAGATGCGGTTCCAGAATTCAATTGTTCCGAGAACGAAGTTTGCAATGCTCTCTGGATAATTTCCGGTCGCACTTGTGATGATCCATGCTGCGAAAGTTAGGATCAAAGCGATGATGGCATAGACCGCACCAACAATGTAAAGCGGAATTGCAAAGAGCCACTTAACTAACGGCAGTACGCGTGAGAGCTTCTTGCCGCCATCGATATCTGGAAGATCAACTTTAATATTTGGATTGGCTTCGATTGATGGATATTCGTCGGTTAATAGAAGTGCATATGCCGCAATACGGGCATTTAGTTCAAGCATTGATTTGTTAAATGAAAGAACATAACTTGGATAAACACCACGAACTAGCAATGCCAAAAGTGCAGGAACAAATAGCAAACCGCCGAAAGAAGCGCCAGCGTGCATTGATTGGGTGAATGAACCAATGAAAATTACGGTAGGGAAAACCAAGATTCCACGGAAGAAAACGGTCTTGCGATCGCGATTGGTTAATTGGATTTCGATAGTTGTTTCGACTTGGTTTGATTCACTTTCGCTAAAGCTATTTGTGCTGCTCATTTTTATCCCTATTTTTTCTTATTATCGATCTCTTTGATCAACTTAAATTGGCCATCGCCAAGTTGACCCTGGTTTGCATACATTTCTAGCTTTGCTCTGGTGTCAGCGATATCGAGGTTGCGCATTGTTAATTGCCCAATGCGATCTGCCGGACCAAATGCTGCATCTTCAGTGCGCTCCATAGATAACTTATCTGGGTGATAACTAAATCCAGGACCAGTTGAATTAATAATTGAGAAATCATCTCCGCGACGCAGACGAATTGTGACTTCACCAGTGACTGCGGATGCAACCCAACGCATCAGAGATTCGCGAAGCATTAATGATTGTGGATCTAACCAGCGGCCCTCATATAGAAGACGGCCAAGTCGACGACCTTCAGCGTGATAATTAGCGATTGTGTCTTCATTGTGAATTGCACTAATTAAACGTTCGTATGCAATATGAAGAAGAGCCATTCCTGGTGCTTCATAAATTCCACGACTTTTTGCTTCAATAATTC
>CANKCX010000050.1 GCA_947480375.1 Actinomycetota bacterium | reverse complement strand
TTTAAGTAGAGTCATAAATCTTTGAACGCGCTCTTCATGTCGTGGCTCTGTCGTGCGAATAAAATCGTCATTTGCAATATTTAGCGCCTGCCAATTTGGCTTCCAAGCTGCGTCAACTAAACGGTCACACCAATCTTGCGGTGAAACGTTATTTGCAGCTGCGGTATTCATGACTTTTTCGCCATGCTCATCTGTGCCAGTTAAGAACCAGACACTTTCTCCGCGTTGTCTGTGCCATCTTGTTAAGACATCGCCTGCAACAGTTGTATAGGCGTGCCCAATATGCGGCGCATCATTTACATAATAAATCGGCGTCGTTAAGTAGAAAGATTTTTCAGACGTCATGGGGTAAGCCTATCTTGTGATTTGTGCGTAACCATCGCGTCAAATACCTCGCGTTTAGCAACGCCAGTAATTTTTGCCACTTCAGTAATGGCCTCTTTGCGTGAAATTCCTGCAGCCTCCTGCTTTAGAACTTCGGAAATCAAATCATCTGTCGTGAACACTCTCGAATCCGGATCAAACCCAGCGATTACCAATGTGATCTCGCCCAAAATTTCACTCTTATCTGCCCAGTTGTGCAGGGTTTCAAGATCACCACGAATAACTTCTTCATAGGTTTTAGTCATCTCGCGACAGATAGCGCCAAGTCGATTCGGGCCGAATACTTCTTTTGCATCGGCCAAGCACTCTAATAATCGATGGGGTGCTTCAAAGAAAATCATTGTTCGTTCTTCGGTTGCCATTTTTTCAAACCAAGTGGTTCGAGCTCCACTTGTACGTGGTGCAAATCCATCGAAGCTAAAACGATCACTTGGAAGCCCAGATAACAAGAGCGCGGTTGTTACTGCACTTGGTCCTGGTAAAACTTTAATTCTTATATTTTTTTCAACAGCCGCCCGAGCTAAGCGATATCCAGGATCACTTATTCCTGGTGCACCTGCATCAGTAACAACTAATAAATCTGATCCGCTCTCCATGATTTTTACTAATTCATCTAGGCGTTCAATCTCATTGCCTTCGAAGAACGAAATAATCTTTGCGTCATAGGTAATTCCTAAATCAGCGCAGAGTCTCGAAAATTTTCGGGAATCCTCGGCGGCAATATATTTCGCAGAAAGGATGGCTTCGCGCAGGTTGGTGGAAGCATCACCGGGATTACCCAATGGCGTCGCTGCGAGAATAAGCATTGGGCAATTCTCGCAGGCTTTAGGCTTTCCTCATGACAACCCAAATCCGTATATCTCGAGATTGGGCAATCGCCCTGGGATTCGGTGCGCTTGGGCTGCTCCTTAGATTGTGGAACCTTGGATTGCCTAAGGGAAAAATCTTTGACGAGGTTTATTACACAACAAATGCGCATTCACTTTTAACAAATGGCGTAGAGCTGGATGCCAAGACTGGCGCAGCAGAATTTATTGTTCATCCCCCTGTTGGTAAATGGTTAATTGCCATTGGAATAAAACTCTTTGGTTATAACGAGTTTGGTTGGCGCTTTTCAGCCGCAATGATCGGTTCAATTTCAATTGTCTTAATGTATTTCACTGCTAAAAAGTTATTCAATAATCAGCTTCTAAGTATCTTTGCAACGCTACTTATTTCTGCAGATGGACTTCATTTAGTGCATTCAAGAACCGCACTTCTAGATATTTTTCTGCTCTTCTTTATCCAAATTGCTGTTCTTACTTTCTTGCATGAGAAATATTGGATAGCTGCACTTTCCCTTGGTTTAGCAGTTTCTACAAAGTGGAGCGGCCTTTATCTTTTAGTAGCTCTTGCATTCTTAGTCTTAATTTTAGATTATCGAAAGTTTCGCGCTCTTGGTTTAGAAAATCCGATTCGCGCAGTGCTCTCGAAAACTTTCTTATATAGGTTTCTACAATTTGGAATTTTCCCGATACTTATTTATGTCGCGTCTTGGGCAGGTTGGTTTCTTACCAAAACTGGATGGGACCGAAATTGGTCGGCAAATACTTTAAAATCTTTCTGGCATTATCACGCAGAAATTTTTAATTTCCATGCCCACTTAAATGATTCACATCCATATGAAGCTAATCCCTGGAGCTGGTTGATTCAAGGACGTCCAACTTCCTTCTTCTACGGAACTCCAAAGAACTGTGGCACGACAAATTGCGCACAAGAAGTTTTAGCAATTGGGACACCTATTCTTTGGTGGGCGGCAACTCTGGCTTTATTAATTACCTTTGGTTATTGGATAAGCAAGCGTGATTGGTCTGCTGAAATTCTGCTTATAGTAATTGCAGCTTGTTATCTACCTTGGTTTGCCTTTCAAGAGCGCACAATGTTTAGCTTCTATTCCATTTCCTTCGAGCCATTTCTTCTCTTAACTCTGGTTTATCTGTTAAGCAAAGTTGCTCGCAATCAGAAGCAAATAGCCTTTGTTTTTGGCGCTTTGGTTCTTCTTAATTTCTTATATTTCTTGCCGCTATTTCTGGGCACACCAATTTCATATAACGCATGGCATGACCACATGTGGTTGCCATCGTGGATCTAACTAATTATTCGTTAACAACACCGTATCGATTATTAGCGGCGTTCTCTTCAAGCTCTTGATCAAATAAATCGTCACGAGTTGGCATTAGGCCCTCTTCAAGTTCAGCTTGATGCGCTGCGCTCCAAACACCAGGAACGGTTAAATCAATTACGCGATTTGAAGGAATAGCTTTTGGTGCTGTTGCATAAGTTGGTTTAGGGACTCGAGTTGGTTGCCAAGCTCCACCATCTTTTGGAATTACAACTACGCCTGCAGTATCTATCCGATCAATTAATGGAATCCAATGTTCTTTATTCTCTGATACAAAATCAACTCTAGAAGAAAATGTAATTCGTTCGATTGGTTCGGTAATTACTGTTGCAGATGAAATTTGTTGGAAAGCTTTTAACCTTCGTTGTTTCAATTGGGCAGCAACAATCTGTCTTCGAACATGTACAACATAAATCGCAAGCGCTGAAGTTGGGATTAATAAAATTGGAGTTGAAATTACGCCGATTGCACAGAGCAACCCAATTAAAAGAAAGGAGAATGAGATCGAACCAAAAATAATTCGACGATTAGCAATTTGATTTTGTAATTTAATATTTTCGGTGTTGTTAGGAGTTGAATTTACTGAACCAGTTTCGCCAACAACTCGCATTGCGCTCTTATATCTTTCGGCCGATTTGCCGGTTGCTTCGTCATGGCTTGTGATCCACTTCGGCAAGAAATAGGCCGCCCACATCCCAAGGATGATTAGGTAGATAAAACCGGACGCCATGGAGTAGAACGATAATTCTAGGCAGGGTAAAAGCTCGGGATTTGAGCGGTATGTCTAAAGTGAAAGTAATAGGTATGAATTATTTAACTTTTGGGTTTTCTATTACATAAGTTAAATGATCGCGCCAGGCCCCATCGATATGTAAATAGCGAGGTCTAATTCCCTCAAAAATATAGCCACATTTTTCAGCTACCCGCTTGGATGCCTCATTTTCCGGCCGTAAATTAATCTCTATTCGATGCAGGGATAACTGGTTTAAGCCGAAATTAGTTAAGAGAGCTACTGCCCTTGTTGTGTAACCCTGGTTTGCGAATCTTTGATCGATCCAATATCCAATATGGGCACCGCGCATTGCCCCAAAAACTATTCCGCCCATTGTTATTTGCCCGATAAATCTCTCGGTGTCATTTTCTTTGAGCCAAATCCCTAGTGAAATTGACCTAAGTCGCTCGCCATCTTTGCGATATTGAAAGACCATGCCAATAAATGATGGAAGCGGTAGGTGCGATTCAATTTCGGGTCGAGTTGCCTCCCATGGAGTCAGCCATTCCCGATTTTGTTGACGCGAAATATCCCAAATTTTCTTATCCCGAAGTCGAAGTGGGCGCAGATGAAGCTCGCCATCGCGAAGTTTTATCGGCCAATCTGAACTTGTACTCAATTAATTCGAACTCCGTTCGAGGATCATCACATCGACAATTTCGCCAGCCTTTAGGCCGACTGAATTTTCTGGAACAACTATCAAAGCGTGTGCATCGGATAGCGAGACTAAGTCTCCCTGCTCTTCCAAAGCTGTTGCTACAACACCGTTCTCTGAAGTTAAGGTGGCGCGGACAAATCCGCTTTCACCAGGTGTGGCAGTTATCGAATTCTTTAACTTAGCTTTTAGTTGATTCCGGAAAATATTTGGGGCGCCAAGCATTTTGCGGATCATTGGGCGGACAAAAATTTCAGCTGCAATTCCGGCGACGACTGGATCTCCGGGCAGGGTGATTACTGGCGTCTTATCTGGACCAATTAGGCCAAAATTATGAAGCCCGCTCTCGCTCATCTTCGGGCGAACGGTGGTGATTTCACCAAGTTCTTTCAAGACCGCGGTAATTAATTCAAAGGATTCGTCGTGGCGTTCTCCGCTTATAACTATTAGATCAGCACGAACTAATTGATCTTCAATTACCTCTTTTAATTGTTGGTGATTTTCGGGAATTGTATGAACACGAAACCCATTTGCACCGGCTTCACGAACTGCGGTTGTGAGCATCCATGAATTAGTTTCAAATTCATCTTCGGAATCTGAAAGTGGTTGACCTGGCTCAACCAAATCATCACCAGCAGAAATTACAACGACCCGAGGGTGTGGAAGTGTTGGTAGGCGATCTAACCCAATTGATGCGGCAAGCCCAATCTGAGTTGAACGAATTCGGGAACCGCCACGAAGCACCAATCTTTCACCTGCATAAATATCTGAAGCCAGAGTTGCACCATGTGCATCTAATAGCGGCATATCAAAAGGTGTTAATGGGACGGCTATTTCGAGAAGCTTTTCTAAGAGCTCTTCGACGCTCGGCTGTTGTTCCATGACTAAACCTTACTTCTTAAATAGAGTATTTCCGTGGATATGACTAGCGCAAAGAAGCAAGAACTTCGTAAGCGATTTCGTGCCGAAAGATCGTTGCGTGATTTAGCAGAATCTTGGACGCATATCGTTAAATCAAATGAATTTGCTGGTGCCACAACAATTGCGAGTTACATCTCATATGGCGAAGAACCACAAACAAAAGATTTGAATGAAGCGATTTTAAAAAGCGGAAAGCGCTTACTACTACCAAAGATGGCAAAAGATAAGTCTTTGCAATGGATCTCTTGGAGCGGAGATTCTTCAAAGCTTTCAAAGAGCGGCAAAATTCTGGAGCCAATCGGTGAAGAAATATCAGGCGATCAAATTGATATCGTCATAGTTCCAACGCTGCATGCAACCCGCGAAGGCCATCGCTTAGGTCAGGGTGGAGGTTCATATGATCGCTCTCTTGCAAATCTTGCGGCCTGGCGAATCGGCCTTATTTATTCTGGCGAACTAACTGTTGAACCATTTCCGGTAGAAGCGCATGACGTAAAGCTAAATGCAATTGCAACTCCAGATTTAATTGTTCGCTTCGCAGATTAATAATTAATTTAGGTCGCCTAGATGGCGGGCCATAACAACGCGTTGTACTTGATTGGTTCCCTCATAAATTTGGGTTAATTTCGCATCGCGCATCATGCGTTCGACTGGGTAATCTGAAACATAGCCATAACCGCCAAGAACCTGCACCGCATCCGTAGTTACTCGCATCGCAACATCAGTTGCAAAACATTTGGCTGCAGCCCCGAAGAAAGTTAAATCCTTCTCATTGCGCTCACTCTTTACCGCGGCTGCATATGTAAGTTGTCTTGCAGCTGCAATATTCATCGCCATATCTGCCAACATAAATTGAACTCCCTGAAAATCAAAGATTTCGCGACCAAACTGTTTACGTTCGTGGGCATATTTTGTAGCAACTTCAAATGCGCCTTGCGCAATTCCAAGTGCTTGTGCAGCAATCGTGATTCGGGTGTGATCCAATGTCTGCATTGCAAGTGCAAAACCAGATCCGATCGCACCTATTCTGCGATCATCCGAAATAGTTACGCTGTCAAAATAAACTTCCCGAGTTGGTGAACCACGA
>CANKCX010000049.1 GCA_947480375.1 Actinomycetota bacterium | reverse complement strand
ATCGCTTTCAAAGCGCGTACGCATTACAAAATTTTGAGTTGTGGGATCTGTAAATTGCTGATTCTCAATAATATTTCCACGCGCACCTAGAACCGCGGTGGTCATCGCGTGAACGATGCCAGGTTGGTCTTTGCATTGGAGGGTGACTATTAAATCCACCCCCAAATATTAGTGGTTAATTGTGAATCTCTTTAACGCTTTTGGTGCCCACCAGTTACGTTCACCGAAGAGACGCATGAGTGCAGGAACAAGCAGGGCTCGGACCAAGGTTGCATCTAGAAGAATTGCAAAGGCAACACCAAAGCCCATGGTCTTGATTGATGTAACTCCACTGGTTACGAAGATTGCGAATACCACCGCAAGAATTACCGCAGCTGCAGTAATAATGCGTGCAGATTTTTGAAGCCCTAGAGCTACCGATTCAATATTTGAATGGCCGGCATCGTGCTCTTCTTTAATGCGTGAAAGAAGAAATACTTCGTAATCCATAGATAACCCAAATGCCACTACAGCAATAAGAATTACCATCGAAGTATCAATAGTTCCGGTGTTAGTAAATGAACCAACAAGCCAATTCATATTTCCTTGGATAAAGATCCACGTCAGAACGCCCAATGTCGCAGATAGCGAGAGCAGATTAAGAAGGATTGCTTTTATCGGCAAAATTATTGAGCCAGTAAACATAAAGAGAAGTAGCAATGTACCGATTGCAATCCAGAGCAGTGCGAATGGCAACTTCTTAGCGATACCAATCTGGCTATCTGCATAATCGGCAGCGATTCCACCAACAAGAGTTCCCTCTGGAACTTTTAGCGCACGTATTTCTTTAATCATTTTTTCTGCAGCAGGTGAACGCGAACTCATACTGTGAATTGCTGCGATTCGGATATCAGATCCGGCAGTTTCCGGAGCCCCTACAGCGACAACTCCTGGGACATTTGCCAAATTGCTTACGAAGTTATTTACCTCGACCATTTTGGATGTTCCATTTGGAATAATAATTTCAATCGGATTTCCTTGTTGTCCAGGGAATTTATTCAAGCCAACCTGGGCGGCGATCGCAGCTTTATTCGATGCAGGAAGAACTCGGGTATCAACTTGCGAAAAGACAATGTCTTTTAGTGGAGCCGCAAGAGTTCCAAGAATTAAGAGTGAAAGAACTACAACTGCAACTGGACGCTTCATAACAAAGCGAGCGGTGTGTGCCCAGCGACCATCTTCCTTTGGAGTGATTGCACTTTTGCGAACAACAAATTTATCGATCTTGTGTCCAAGCAGAGCAAGAATTGCAGGAAGTGGAATTAGCGCACCAATAATTGCAACCGCAACTACAGATACACCTGCATAGCCAAATGATTTCAGGAACATTTGCGGGAAGAACATAAGTGCCGCAAGGCTGATCATCACAGTGATGCCTGAGAAGAAAACTGTCTTACCAGCAGTCTTAACGGTTTGCGCAACTGATTCTTCAACGCTCTTTCCAGCGTGGAGTTCTTCGCGGAAGCGATTTACCATTAATAAGGAGTAATCAATTCCGAGTCCCATTCCCATACCGGTCACCAAGTTAAGGGCAAAGATACTTACGCCGGTGAACAAACTTATTAAATAGAGAATTAAGAATGCGCCAAGGATTGCACTTACCCCAACTACTACAGGCATTGCTGATGCAATCAAACCACCGAAGACAAAAAGTAAGAAGATGAAAGTCAGTGGAATCGAAATAGATTCAGCGAGGGCTAAGTCTCCTGAAATCTTGGTATTAACTGCATGATTAAATGTAGAGAAACCACCAACATAAATTCGGAGGTTTCCAATCTTCTTGTCATATTTTTCTTGCAGCTTTCCTGCAAGGCCACTTAAGAGAGTCGGATCTGATTTATGACCATAGATGAAAAGGTATGCAGCGCTTCCATCTGCGCTCATTAATTGTTTAGCACCACCCGCGCTCCAAAATGAAAGAGTCTTTGCGATCTCGGGCATAGAACGAAGATCAGCTTCGATCGGTGCAACTTCTGCGGCAACTGCAGGATCAGCAACGCTCTTGCCAGCATCGATAATAAAAATGATTGCGGGGTCTTTAACTTTGAAGGTATCTGTTAAATATGTAGCAGCCTTCCATGAATCACTTCCGGGATCGGAGTACCCACCACCTTCAAGTCGAGAAAAGACAAGAGAACCAACTACCCCTGCTGCAATAACTGCAACGATGAAACCAGCTAAAACTGATTTGCGACGTCTAACTAAAAAGTGACCTAACTGCTCGAACATAGTTACATTCTCTCTCTTGTTTGATTACAATTTACTTATGAGTGATCCGAAAATTTTGCCAAAAATAACGCAAGATGAAATTGATCCACGTGAAGATGATGACTCAAAGCGCGATGCTGAAATTGAAGGCGATCGCCCACCTCATCACGGCTAATCATTCTTAGGTGTTGGAGCGGCAGGAGCGGCAGGAGCGGCAGGTTTTGGTGCAGCAGCTGGAGTTGAAGAGCTCTTAGAATTTCTGGAATCTGTTTTATAAAAACCCGATCCCTTGAAAACTACGCCAACATTTGAGTAAACCTTTGAAACTTCGCCCTTGCATTCTGGGCATTCGGTTAGCGCATCATCTGAAAATGATTGAAATGCCTCGAATTCGTGGCCGCACTTGGTGCAGGCATATTCATATGTAGGCATGGGCGCTATTGTAAAGAAGTGAGAGAATTACATCTAATCGAGTATCAAAATGATAATGCTGTGGGGGTGAGCATGAAGGCAGGGTGGCTATTTCGCAGTATTTTTACGGCAGCCTTGATTCTGGCTCCGGTTTTCTCAACAACGGCCTTTGCAAACAGCATTACTACGGCGGTGCCACAAGCAGGATCGGTTTTAACAACTTCACCAAATTCAATTTCGATTACGACTGCAGGGGCAATCTCGCAAGAAGGAAGCCAAATCGTCGTCAATGATCCAAATGGTGTTGCTGTCGATGATGGATCGATTACCGTAAATGAAAATACTGCTGAAGTTGGAATTACTGAATTAACAAAGACTGGGGTCTACACCGTTAATTACACCCTGCTTTCAGATACCGAAGATGCGCTAACTGGTTCATATACTTTTATGTTTAACGCACCATCAAGTTTGGGAACGCCATCCCCAGCCCCAACTTCAGGAAATACCGTGCAGGTTGATAAAAATTTAAATAGTGGATCAAATGCATTTGTTTACACGTTATTGGTTCTTGCCGGTTTTGTATTCATATTTCTAATTTGGTATGCCAAGCAGAGTTTTGGTGGATCGAAAAAACCAAAGCGTAAATAGTGGGTAACTAACCCGTGAACTTGTTAGTCGATACACATATTTCAAATTCCAGCGGGCTTCTTGGATTCTTAACTCCACTTGTAAAAGACTTACAAATTCTTTCGGGCACAACGTTAATTGGCCTGCTTGTTGCTATCGCTTTTTTTATTCGTGAAGATCACTCGAAACTTTTGCCTGAAGCAATTCGGATCCGAAATCTTGCGGTAATTCCAGCAGCAGCTTGGCTGATGTCCAGCCTTGGTGTTCTCTTTGTTGAACTTGCTAATTTGCTCGAAACACCCATTGCAGATTCCTTCGACTTAACTGTAATTAAATCATTCACAGAGCAGACCGCTCTAGGGCGAAGTTATGCAATCACCATAATTTCTGCGGCAATTGTGTTATTGGCACTTCCAAGAATTATGCGAACTACAGGATCGATATTTGCACTAGCAATAACTTTTATCGGAACACTTGCGCCAGTTTTCCAAAGCCACTCAAGTAGTTCTGGAAATCATGGGCTGGCAATAGGTTCACTTTTAATTCACGTAATCTTTATCTCGCTCTGGGTCGGCGGAATAATTGGGTTAATTCTGATTAGCCAACCCGAGCGCGAATTAGCGATTCCTCGTTTCAGCGCTCTGGCTCTTTGGTCTGCAATTGCAGTAAGCGTAAGTGGCTCGCTAAATGCCTGGACTCGCTTGAACTTTAAAGAAGCCTGGAATTCGCAGTATGGAAATCTAGTAATAAATAAAATCTTATTGACGGCGATTTTAATTTTTATTGGTGCCGCCCATCGCAAATATATTGCGAAGAAATTACAGGGGGCCAGGCAGGTCTATCAACTTCTAGTTGTTGAAATTATCGTGATGATTCTTGCGATCAGTGTTGGTGCATGGCTATCGTCAAGTGCGCCACCGGTACCAAAGAATCCGCGCAAAGTTGGGATTGCTGAAAGTATCGCCGGCAGCCCGATGCCGCCAGCACCAACCTTTAAAAACATATTCTTTTCTTATGTTCCGGATGCGGCCTTCATCGGGATATTAATTCTTATTACAGCTCTATATATAAGAGGCGTTGTGATTCTGGCTAAACGCGGTGATAAATGGCCAGTAGGTAGAACTATTTCATTTGCACTCGCTGTTACTGCCGCAGATTTTGCAACAAGTGGTGGCTTAGGTGCATATGCACATTTCGCTTTTTCATATCACATGATTGCCCACATGATTTTGGGAATGATTGCGCCGATCGGATTCATCTTAAGCGCCCCACTTACTCTTGCACTTAGGACGCTACCGATTGGTCGAACCCCAGAAGAGCGCGGAATTCGTGGCACTTTAATTGCATTCTTACATTCACGATATTTCCGAATTATTTCAAATCCAATTGTGGCGCTTGCTATCTTTGATGGTTCACTCTTCCTACTTTATATGACCCCAATCTTTGGCAAATTAATGCAGAGCCATAGCGGCCATCTATTTATGAATATTCACTTCTTACTTGCGGGTGCACTCTTCTTCCATGTAATTGTGGGAATTGATCCATCGCCAAAACGAGTTCCACATATCGTGCGCATCATCGTTCTATTTGCAGCTATGAGCATTCATGCTTTCTTCTCAATTGCACTTCTATCTGCAACAACACTTTTAGATGGTGGATATTTCCAAAGCCTAGAACGCCCTTGGTCTACAGATTTATTGGCAGATCAAAGCGCCGGTGGTGCTATCGGTTGGGCAATGGGCGAGATTCCAATTTTGATTGCGCTAGTTGCAACCTTTATTCAATGGGTAAGAGAAGATCGTAAAGAGACAAAGCGCATCGATCGGGCTGAGGATCGTGCTGCTGCGATGGGTGAGGATGACGATTTAGCTAGATATAACAAATTCCTTGCCGATTTAAAGAGACTAGACGAGCGCCCGGAAAGTTGAGTTAATTAGCACATGGAATCTTTGTTCGGCGAAGAGTATGGCGAATTGCGCGCAAGTGTTCGCGCACTTGCAACAAAGAAGATTGGGCCATTTGCGCATGATGTAGATGAAGATTCGCGCTTTCCACAAGAGGGTTTTAATGCGTTGCAAAGTGCAGATCTAGCAGCTGCGCATGTTGATTCAAAATATGGTGGCCAAGGTGCTGATGCACTTGCAACTGTAATTATTATTGAAGAAGTCGCAAGAGTTTGCGGATCTACCTCGCTAATTCCAGCGGTAAATAAATTGGGTTCGCTGCCCTTGATTTTGGCTGGCAGTGAAGAACAGAAGAAAAAATATTTACCGCAATTAGTTTCAGGAAAAGGTTTTTCTTATTGCTTATCTGAATCAGAGGCTGGTTCTGATGCAGCCTCAATGAAAACAAGAGCAGTTGCAAGTGATGGAAATTGGGTAATTAGCGGAAGTAAGAAGTGGATTTCAAATGCCGGCTTCTCCGATTTTTATACTGTACTTGCGCAAACTGACCCGGCTCTTGGTGCGAAAGGCATAACCGCATTCATAGTTGAGAAAGAAGATGTTGGAGTTTCCTTTGGTGCCCATGAAAAGAAGATGGGTTTTCGTGGTTCACCAACTCGGGAAGTTTATTTTGACAGCGTAACTATTTCGGATGATCGCAGAATAGGTGCGATCGGATCTGGTTTTGCACTTGCAATGCAGACATTGGATCACACCCGAATCATGATTGCTGCACAAGCACTTGGAATTGCGCAAGGCGCATTTGAAGTTGCTACAAAATATGCCCACGAACGTAAACAGTTTGGTCGCGAAATCTTTGATTTTCAGGGAGTTCAATTTATGTTGGCAGATATGGCGATGAATAT
>CANKCX010000048.1 GCA_947480375.1 Actinomycetota bacterium | reverse complement strand
TTGCTGTGAGTTAAAGGTAGGGGCAATTGGTTGAACTTTCAACTAATTAGCGGGTGTGTCGGGGTTAATCACGCGTGAATTACCAGATCCAGCCTTAGCCGAGCCTTACTTGCGCCTGTCAGGGGAGGCAGTTATCTTTCGAACATATGTTCGAAGAAACCAGACCAGAGAGCCAGGTGCCTGCCAGCGCCCGCGTACTTGCCCCAGAAGGTGAACCAATTGAGTTCATCTACAACGGCCGCAAGTTTCATATCCATGCAATCGTTTCAAGATGGCGCGAATCTGGTGGTTGGTGGAATCGCATAAGTGATGGCAAGAATCGCGTAACCGAGTCAACTGTTTTCGATGATGGCGCTCGCGCAATTTGGCGAGTTGAAGCGGCGCCAGAAGGTGCACTAACAACATTTGAAATTGAGTTAGATGAAGTAACGAAAACTTGGTTGATCCGACCAACATCTCGGCCTCTTTAATTGAGATGTAATTGAGATGAAACGTTTCACCCATCTTCGCGTTGCTAGCGGTTATTCATTTAAATATGGCACCGCTCATGCCAATCAATTAGTAGAACGCGCAGCCGAATTCGAAATGCCGACGCTCGCACTCACCGATATCGACACAATGGCTGGGGCCATTCGATTTACCAAAAGTTGTGAAGCAAATGGAATCTCACCAATTCTTGGAATTAATTTAAGCTTTGTCCAGAAAAAATATCGCGTAACTCTTCTAGCTCAGAGCGGGCATTTAGATTCGCTATATCGCTTAGCAACAGCGGTAAATTTAAATAGCAGCGATAACTTGCTGACCCATTCATTGCTAGAGCGCTTTAGCCAATATTCGCAGAACTTACTTATTTTGCATGGGCCAGAATCTCAACTAGCCGCAGCGATCGCAGCTCGTAAAAGTTCAGAAGCGCTATCGATATTCAATGCCACTCGTGGGCTATTTGCAGATCAAGCCCTGGAATGTGTTTCGCATTTAGTCCGAGGTGATGGACCTTTCTCAACCTCGCTTGCCGCACGAACCCTCGGCTTTGCTCGTGACAACCGTCTGCCTGCAGTTTTAAGCAACGCGGTCCGAATGTTAGATCGCAGCGATGGACCAGTCGCTGATGTATTAGATGCCGCTCGCAAGTTGGTGCCGCTTAGCTCTAAGGTTGTAAATCGCCAGAATAGCGAGGCTTACTTTAAAGATGCTTCTGCGATGTGTTATTTAGCAGATGAAATTTCGCGCCTTGCAGGCGAACGTGATGGCAAAACTTTATTAAACACAACTACTGAATGGGCGCAGCGCGCAATACTTTCACCACGGAAAGATGTTGGAATTGGTGGAATACATCTGCCCGATGCCCAATCACTTGGTGCAAAAAATCAGCAGGAATTAGCGGCGCAATTGCGCTCAAGATGTGAAGCTGGCCTGGCTCGCAGATATTTCGGATCAAAATCAATTGTTGCCGCAAGCAGGCTAGAAGAAGAGTTAAGTGCAATTCGAATTCTTGGTTATGAACCATATTTCTTGACCGTTGCAAATATCACCGACATGGCGCGTGAACGAGGAATTCGAGTCGCGGCGCGCGGCAGCGGAGCCGGTTCACTAATTTGTCATGTACTTGGAATATCTGGCGTTGAACCAATAACTCACGGATTGCTTATGGAGCGTTTCTGTTCGCCGCTTCGAGGTGAGTTGCCGGATATTGATATTGATGTTGAATCTGCAAGGCGGCTAGAAATTTATGGCGCAATATTCGAAAAGTATGGCCAGCGTTGTGCGACTGTTTCTATGGTCGAAACCTATCGATCGAGACATGCAATTCGTGATGTTGGCGCAGCTCTTGGAATATCGCCGATGGAGATTGATTTAATCGCGAAGTCTCTGCCACATATCCGTTCAAGCAATATCTCTAAGGCGTTAGCGAATCTGCCAGAGCTCAAGAACTTAAATCTAAATACGCCGATTTTGAAGATGGCAATCGAATTAGCAGGCCGATTAGATTCACTTCCGCGTCATCTATCTATGCACCCATGTGCAATTGTTTTGGCCGATCTTGGTTTGGCTAATTGTGCACCCCAGCAGTTAAGTGCCAGCGGATACCCGATGGTGCAATTCGATAAAGATGATGTAGAGGCAATCGGTTTATTGAAGCTTGATGTTCTTGGAGTGCGAATGCAATCAGCAATTTCTTACACGCTCTCTGAAATCGAACGTGTTGAAGGGCGCGCGGTCGATATCGATGCAATTGCGCATGATGATAAGCAGACATTTGATTTAATAAAATCAACGCGCACTCTTGGAATATTTCAGATTGAAAGCCCAGGACAGCGCGAACTAGTTGGAAAATTTGCACCAGATAGTTTTAACGATTTAATTATTGATATCTCACTCTTCCGGCCGGGCCCAGTAAAGAGCGACATGATTACGCCATTTCTTGCGACCAGACATGGACTTCGAATTCGACCAAGAATTCACGAAGATCTTGAAGGCGTCTTGCGCGAAACCGAGGGCGTTGTTGTATTTCACGAACAAGTAATTCGAATCATCTCGATAATGACCGGAATAACGCTGGCAGAAGCCGATGAGAAACGGCGATTATTGGGGGATATCGCAAACCAACAATTGGTCTGTGATTGGTTCTATCCCGCGGCACTTGCTCGCGGTTATAGCGATGCAGTCATCACGCAAGTCTGGGAAATTCTGCGTGCCTTTGCTTCGTTTGGATTTTGCAAAGCACATGCTGCTGCATTTGCACTTCCTACTTATCAATCATCTTGGCTAAAGACACATCACACAGCAGCATTTCTCGCCGGTGTCTTAACCCACGAACCAGGGATGTATCCCAAGCGCGTAATTCTTGATGAAGCTAGGCAGTGGGGAATCAAACTTGCACCGATTGATGTCAATCTATCTGATGCAACATATCGAGTTGAAAAAACAACCGATGTCTCAAGATCCCCATATCTTGCGCCAGATGTCGCGAGTTCAGGCAAATCACTGCAGCTTCCAGATGCCAGAGGTTATGCAATTCGTATGGCGCTCTCTGATATCGATGGCGCTGATGCAAAGGAAGTTCAAAGCATTATTTCTGGCCGGCCATATTTAGATTTAGCTGATTTTGTTTACCGTTCTGGCGCAAGCCGCCCGACAACGCAATCACTTCTTATGGTTGGCGCCTTTGATGATTTACATAAGTTATCTACTTCAAATTTGAACCGTCGTGATCTACTTCTTCATCTACAAGATCTATATCGACTCGCTGGTTCAAAGAGCGTTACCGGACAGAGTCAGATGACCTTTGAACTACAACCCTCAAGTATTGAACCCAGTGGCTTGCCAGATATAACTGCCAGCGAACAAGTTAAAAGCGAGATTGATATTTTAGGAATGGATATCTCAAGCCACCTTCTCGAGTTCTATGGTGATTTCCTAAATAAAATTGGCGCAGTCCGTTCTTCAGATTTAATCAAACATCGATCCGGCACATCAGTACTAGTGGCTGGAGTAAAAGTTGCGTTGCAAACCCCACCAGTACGTTCTGGGCGACGGGTAATGTTTTTAACTATTGATGATGGCTTTGGCTGCAATGACATAACTTTCTTTGAAGATAAGCAGGCCGATTTTGCTTCCACTCTTCGTAACTCGTGGCTCTTTTTAGTTCGCGGTGAAATCCGCAGAACCGGGCCACGTGGGATTTCACTTCTCGGAACTGGCGCGTGGGAGTTAGCAATTTCCCATGAAAAGTGGCGTAATCTGGCAGTTTATGGAGCAAGTGGATCATGAGTGAATCAACGATTCTCCATGTGGATATGGATGCATTCTTTGCATCAGTTGAAGAGCGTGACAATCCTGCTCTAAAAGGGAAAGCAGTCGTTGTTGGTTCTGGTGTTCGCGGAGTTGTATCAGCAGCAAATTACGAGGCGCGAAAATTTGGAATTCATGCCGCAATGCCGGTTGGTCGAGCAAAGAGATTAGCTCCACATGCGATCTTTGTGCCACCAAATATGGCTCGCTATTCCGAAGTCTCATCGCACATCATGGAAATTTTCCGCTCAGTAACACCGCTAGTTGAACCACTTTCATTGGATGAAGCCTTTTTAGATGTAACCGGTTCTAAACGCCTACTTGGTGATGCAAGAAAGATTGCAAAACAAATCCGCGCAACCGTAGAAGCAAATGAAGGCATAACTTGTTCAGTAGGAATTGCCTCAACAAAATTTATAGCAAAGTTAGCTTCAGGCCGATGCAAACCAAACGGAATGTTAGAAATAGCGCCAGATCGCGTTCTAGAATTTCTACACCCGCTTCCGGTAAATGCAATTTGGGGAGTGGGGCCTAAAACTAATGAGGAGCTGCAAAAACTTGGGCTGCGCACAGTTGCAGACATTGCAAACACACCGCGCCAAACTTTAATTCGCGCACTTGGGGAAGCAGCCGGTGCCTCACTTTATGAATTATCTTGGGGCCGGGATTATCGAGATGTTGAACCAGCCGAAGTGGATAAATCCATAAGCGCAGCTGAAACTTTTGATACTGACATCGAAGATCAAGAAATTATCTTGCGTGAATTCCTGCGCCTTACTGAGAAGGCCACTTATCGCATGCGCGAGAAAGATTTCAGTGCAAGAACAATTTCGATCAAAGTGCGTTTTGCAGATTTCAAAACAATCACAAGATCAAAGACGGTGCCACTTCCTATAAGTGCAACTCATGAAGTTTTCGATGTAGTAAAGAATTTATTCCTAGCCCTTAAATTAGATCGTGCAAGATTGCGACTAGTAGGTGTAAGCCTTGATGGATTAGAAGATGGCGTAGATGGAAACGAGCAATTAATTTTGGGAGAGCGCGAGAAGGGCTGGCGTCAGGCCACGGCGGCAATTGATAAAGCCAGCGCCAGATTCGGCCAGGGGAGCGTTAGACCGGCTCGATTGCTGGAGGATTCACAGGAATAGGCCTAGGAAACCCATATAAATAGCCACTTCGACTTTCCTACATTGACTACCTGCCGTATTGTTCGCGACATGCCTCTATCCGATCACGAAAAGCGCATGCTTGCCGAGATGGAAGCTGCCCTTGTAGCGGATGATCCAAAGCTGGTTTCAACTCTAAATGGTCGCGAGCGCAGCCCAAAGGCCTCAAAAGCTCTCCTAGGGTTCTTTGCAATTCTTGGTGGCATCGCTGTTCTATTTGCTGGTCTGATAGCCCAAGTTATTGCTCTGGGAATCGCAGGATTCTTAGTTTCACTTGCCGGTCTAGTCGTCCTACTCTCAAACTTGAGTTTTGGGCGATCCGAGTTCAAATCCCCAAATAGCGCTCGCCCAAAGTGGTCATCTCGCCTAGAAGATCGCTGGGAGCGTCGTAATTTCGATAATTAATCTGGGCTGATACCTGAAATACCTGAAATATCTGGAAAACCTGCCACCCAACGGGTGGTTTTTTTATGCCAAAAATGGGAGTGAGTCCGGGAGAAAAGGGGAAATAAATGGTCCAGAATGGTGCAAAGTGGGTAGAAATGGAGTAAAGTGGTGATTGCTATCAAATCCGGGGGGATTTGAGCGTGATTAGTAGGGGAGGTGGGGCTAAGTGTTTCTCGGTACCCACGAACCTAAACTCGATGAAAAGGGCCGCATCATTTTGCCCGCAAGATTCCGAGACGAATTATCAAATGGCCTAGTAATTACAAAGGGCCAAGAACGTTGTCTTTATGTATTTCCAAGTGGCGAATTTTCTTCTATTACTGATCGTTTGCGCCAAGCACCCGTCACCGAAAAAGCAGCACGCGATTACATGCGCGTGATGTTTGCTGGCGCACACGATGAAGTTCCAGACAAGCAAGGTCGCGTAACAATTCCAAGTGGGCTTCGCACATATGCAGGTCTTGAAAAAGATTGCGTAGTAATTGGCGCGAATACTCGTTTAGAAATTTGGGATAGCCAAGCTTGGGAAAGTTATTTAGCGGATCGTGAAAAAACATTCTCTGATGTTTCTTCGGAGGTGCTGCCAGGACTCTTCTAGAAATAGAAACGAGTTAAAAAACTTCTCAATTGTGGCCATCGCCGACCTCTATAACGACGCCCCTTCCCCGGCGCCGTTAACCCCCAGATCCGTCGGCCGGCGATGACCAGAGTTTAGAAAATTAGTTTTACAAATTAGCA
>CANKCX010000047.1 GCA_947480375.1 Actinomycetota bacterium | reverse complement strand
CGCTATCGCCGAGGAGCGGGTTTTTGGTAGATGTTAAGCCAAGATATTGCGGGTAACCTTTGGGCATGAGCGATATTTCGAAGAATTCTGTAACCATTGAAGCCGCAATTTCAGATGTAGTAGCAGTCCTAAGCGACTTGCCGGCATACCCAAGCTGGTCGACAGCTATCAAGAGTGTAGAAGTTGAGTCTAAAGATGATGCAGGTCGCGCGACTAAAGCGAAGATCTCAATTGATGCTGGTGTTATGAAGGATCGAGTTATTTTGGATTACGACTGGAGCAAATCTCCAACCGAAATTACCTTCACACTTGATGATGCCGATCTCTTAACAGAGATGACTGGTGCTTATAAGTTAGTAGACAATGGCGATGACACTACTGATGTCACCTATGAATTAACTGTCGCACTTTCAATGCCAGTTCCGGCAATGATGCGTCAGAAAGCAGAGCGTTCTACGATTGATCTTGCGTTAAATCAGTTAAAAGCAAAAATAGAGGGCTAAGTTAACTTGTCGAATTCAAATCTTGCTATAGGTGTCGATATCGGTGGCACCAAAGTTTTAGGTGGCGTTGTTGATGAAGCTGGCCAGATCCTGCGAACTTTTAGAAAAGATACTCCCAAAGAAGGCGGCAATGCGCTTAATCAGGTAATTGCAGATGTAATAACTGAATTACTAACAACACATAACACAAACAATATTGGAATCTCTGCAGCTGGATTAGTTTCATCAGATCGCCAAACAATGCTTGGTGCGCCAAATATAAAAGATTGGAATGGCGTAAATATTGCTAAATCCATCCTTGATATTTCTGGGATAAATACAGTTGTCGAAAATGATGCAAATAGCGCAGCTTGGGCGGAACGAGTTTATGGCGCCGGCAAAGGTTTAGATAACGTAATTATGGTTACGGTCGGAACCGGTATTGGCGGCGCAGCAATTGTTGATGGAAAGCTTTTACGTGGCGCTAACGGAACTGGCGCAGAATTCGGCCACATGCGCATCGTGCCAAATGGCGAACAATGTGGTTGTGGAATCAAAGGCTGCTTCGAACGATATTCATCTGGATCAGCACTTATGCGCCATACCCGCGAGGCGATAGCGAAGAACCCGGATGCTGCAAAGGAATTATTAGCGCGGGGCGATGGCACGGTCGAAGGCCTTAAAGGTGGTCACATAACTGATGCAGCGCGTGCTGGCGATGCGATTGCAATTGCAGCAATTGAAACAACCGGAGATTGGCTTGGTGCAGGTATCGCAACGCTTGCAATGTTATTTGATCCATCAGTAGTTGTTATCGGTGGGGGAGTTGTTGATGCAGGTGACTTGTTATTAGAACCAGCTCGCAAAGCAATGGATCGTGAGATGCCCTTTGTCGGCGAACATCCAGTTCCGATAATTGTTCCGGCAAAACTTGGTAACGATGCGGGGCTTGTTGGAGTTGCCGATCTTTCTCGAAATTAAAGTTCTACGCCGTCTCCGAAATCATCTTCCGGTCTTGCAGAACGCCAAATATAAGTTGCGATTCCACCAATAAATCCAAGAACTCCGGGCCAGGGCCCCATTCCCAATAAATCGATTCCGGTAAACATTTCAAAGAGCATGTACGCACCGCCACCGACAATTCCCAAGAGCGCAAATCTAGAAATCTGATCTGCCGCAGGGATCACGGGATTTGGTGCAACGAAACCTTCTGGATCATAGGCTCGGGCATCTAGTTCATCTAAATATGTTGTTGGCGCAGATTCATCTAGTGAAAGCCCAGAAACAATAGATTCGAATTCTGCATCGATCAGTTCACGTTCATCAGATTCAAAGATGGATTCACCACGAGTGAGCTCGCCTGATAAAACATCCAAAATAAAATCCATAGTTTCTTCATTTAAAAGATCGGCGTCATGGTCAAGTGCAACATTGTGAAAGGATTTTTCAAAAATAACTTCACGAATATCAGTTGAATAAACGTTATCGATAATAGTTTCACTGCAAACGGGGTGGACAACGTGATCATTTATTGAGTATGAAACCATCAGTGGCAAATCCACTAAATAGAGATCTCGTTCCACTACTTCCCAAAGTTTTCGGACTTGATTTAAGCCGCGCAATGGAATTCGTTCATATCCATGCTTGGGTGCACCTGCTTTAGCGACATCGCCAGAACCACCACGAATCGATGGTAGGAATAAGGAGAGTGCAGGGACTAACTTAAATCGCTTGCGTTCATCGTAGATTGATGCGTTAAGCAGAATTGTTCCTGCGATTTCGCTGCCACGTATCTGCGAAAGCCTAAGTGCAAGCGCGCCACCAACTGAGAAGCCAGCTACAAATACTTGATCACAGTGTTTTTTTAATTCTAAAAATTCTTTTTCGATTACGTCATACCAATCTTGCCATTGCACTTTATTCAAATCGCTCCAATGAGTTCCGTGACCTGCAAGTCGTGGAACACAAACACTTAAACCTTTATCGCGCATTGAAAGAGCCCAAGGCTTAATTGATGCTGGCGAACCTGTGAAGCCATGAATCATTAGAATTCCGGTTTTACCCGCGAAAAGGCGCAAAGGCTCACTTTCTGGGATATTACTCACGCTCAGATGGTGTCATATGAAGCAGATAAGGCATAAATTATCCCTGTGGTTTACCAAGCACTGAAGTCCTTCCTCATCCCAATCTTGACCTTGTTGTTCAGGCCAAAGGTCACGGGGCTGCGAAACGTTCCACAATCAGGGCCAGTAATCATCGCTTCAAACCATCTCTCATTTAGCGATTCAATATTTATGCCGCTTGTTGTGCCAAGAAAAGTTACCTTCCTGGCTAAGAGTGAATACTTCACATCACCGGGAATCAAAGGCTTTATAAAGAAAATTACCTTCATCGCACTTGGTCAAGTTCCAGTTGATCGTTCTGGTGGGCGACGAAGCGAAGCTGCTCTCTTAACGGGCCTTGATCTACTTGCAAGCGGTGCCTGCATTGGCATTTACCCCGAGGGCACAAGATCGCCAGATGGAAAGTTATATAAAGGACGTACCGGAATTGCTCGTATGGCAATTGAATCGGGCGCAGCAATTGTTCCTGTCGCTATGTTTAATACTGCAGAGATCCAGCCAACCGGGAAAGTTGTTCCTAAGGTGCAACGTGTCGAGATGATTTTTGGTGAGCCGCTTTATTACAAGGGCGATACTTCTGATCTAAAAGTCTTGCGAGAAATCACAGATGAGATTATGAATAAGATTCAAGAAATTTCGGGCCAAGAATATATAGATATGTATGCATCAGAAGCGAAGCTAATCATTATGAAGAAGCGACGCGAAGAAGCAAAAGAGAAGAAGCGCGAAGAGGGCTGATTAGATCCCTTTGAGGATCTCTACGCGAGAATCAATGTATTTACATTGATCACAATTAGATTTCGCGGCCGGAACTGGTCCGGTAATCATCTTGATGAAATCACTTAGGCGAGTAGCAATTAATTCTGGGCTGCGAGCTGTTGGAAACCAGTTGCATGAAAGTTCTAACCCAAAGTTTCCGGCCGAATTACCGCGAACCTTTACCGGGGCCCAAACCAGAAGACCAGCAGTTGATACCTTTATCGGAGCATCTTTTGCTGGATTCTCTAAAGCGAAGGCGTAAGCCTCTAATTGAACGGCATAGAACTTTGATTTATCAGTTGGGTTAGATTGGAACTTACAGTCAACAATTCCGAAAGTTCCATCAGGGTGTTCCATCAGTAAGTCATATTTTCCACGGACCGCAAAAGGTGTAACAACACCATCTACTTCGATTGGTTTCGAAACAACCCAACCGGCATGTTTAAAAACTTTGCCCTCAGGCATATCGGCATTTAATTCAGCGGCAGTCTTCCCGACACAGGAGAGTTCCTGCATCTCGGCAAGATCGCCAACAAGTGGCATAAACATCGGAGCTTTTACTTGGTGGTTGTAGTAAAGCCATAAACAGCGGTGGCAATTATCCCAACCAAAAGTTAAATCACTTGGGCTGATAAAAGCGCGGGCATCTTTCGAGAGAGTTATAGGTTCCATAAGTGTTCCTATTCTGCGCTATCGCACTGACATTGGTTTGGTTATTGACCGCGAATCGCGCTAATGAGTGTAAATAGGCCAAGGACTATCATCACGATTCCACCAGCCATTCGCATTCTTACCAAGCGATGAATTTCGGTTGCCAACCAGTTGCGAATTGTTCCCGCAAGAACTCCCCAACCGCCATCGGAGAAGAAGGCGAATACAGCAAAGATTGCACCCATCAAAATTAGTTGTGAAGTTACGTTGCCGGCTTGCCGATCAACGAATTGCGGCAATATCGCCGCGAAGAAAACTATGCCCTTTGGGTTCAGTGCGCCCACCCAGAAACCTTCACGGATCGATTTCCACTTTGAAGGTCGGATATCTCCTTGATTCGTCATGTCACTTGCATGTATTTGGCTGTGCTTTATCGCCGTAATTCCTAAGTAGATTAAATATCCGCCGCCAAGAACTTGAACGCTCGTAAACGCGAGATCAGACCTTTGCAGAATTGGACCAAGCCCAACCGCAACTACAACTGAGAGTGAGAAGGCGCCCATGACATTTCCTGCGACTGTAGCGACCGCCGTAGCCCGACCCCAGGCGATAGCTCGAGCAATGACAAAGAGGACAGAAGGGCCAGGGGCCAAAATAATGATGATTGCCGCTATGCAGTATTCCCAGAGCCTGGAAGGGATCACAACGAACGAATTCATAGCGTGAGCCTACCCGTGGCGGCGTTTCGAGTTGCGTATCCTAGATATATCGGATTAACTATCGCCACGATATATCTTTTAGATATATAAAAAGATATACCCCAAGGCGATCTAGGAAAGGGATGAAATTATGCGCTCACGTGTTGAAGCTCTTGAATTCGCTCTACTTGGCTTGCTAAGTCAGGGGAGTTTGCATGGCTACGAACTTCGCAAACGCCTCATCACAACATATGGCCCATTTCGGGCGCTTTCATTCTCGGTTCTCTACCCCCAGCTGCGTCGCATGTTGGAAGCTGGATTAATCGAGGAATCAAAGGCACCAGCTTCTCCAAAATCTAGGCGCTCGCGAATTGTTTATGCCATTTCAAAGAGCGGCAAGAAGCGATTTAGCGAATTAGCTGGAGGGGCAAGCCCAGATGATTGGGATGATGAGAACTTTGAAGTTCGTTTTGCATTTTTTAGCCCAACGCCACCAACGAACCGGGTTCAGATCCTTGAAGGAAGACATCGACGTCTTCTAGATAAAGCCGCAGTACTCAGAAGTGAAATCTCAAAGGCTGCCGCAACCCAAGAAGGTTCTGATAAATATTTAACCGAATGGCGAAGGCACTCACTGGAATCTATTGAAAGAGAAATTTCTTGGTTGGAAGAGATGACTCGTAATGAAAAGGAAGTTTAATTGAATAGCTCAGCAAGTAAAGAAATTCGAGTAGCAATTGTTGGTGTCGGAAACTGTGCAAACTCTTTGATTCAAGGAGTTACTTATTACAAAGATGCAGCCCCAGATATTGAAATTCCTGGTCTGATGCATGCGGTTTTAGGTGGGTATCACATCAATAGCGTTAAATTTGTGGCTGCCTACGACGTTGATGCAAAGAAAGTTGGACTTGATCTAGCTGATGCAATTTGGGCAAGCGAGAACAACACAATCAAGTTTGCAACGGTAGCAAAGACTGGCATTAATGTTCAGCGAGGCCATACATTGGATGGGCTTGGTCGGTACTACAAAGAGACTATTACTGAATCCAGTGCAGCCCCAGTTGATATTGTTGCAAATCTCAAGGCGGAAAGAGTCGATGTATTAATTTGCTATCTTCCAGTCGGTTCTGAGGAAGCAGCCAAATACTATGCCCAATGCGCAATTGATGCTGGCGTAGCTTTCGTAAATGCACTTCCGGTCTTTATAGCATCAGATCCAATCTGGGCCGATAAATTCACAAAAGCTGGAATTCCAATTGTTGGCGATGATATTAAGTCTCAAGTTGGCGCAACAATCACTCACCGAATCATGGCGAAATTGTTTCAAGATCGCGGCGTTCACTTAGACCGTACCTATCAATTAAACGTTGGTGGAAATATGGATTTCAAAAACATGCTTGAACGAGATCGTTTAGAGTCTAAAAAGATTTCCAAAACCCAATCTGTCACTTCACAACTCGATCATGATTTG
>CANKCX010000046.1 GCA_947480375.1 Actinomycetota bacterium | reverse complement strand
TCTTGGGGAGAATTTTTCTCGGATTACACACCTGGTTCGGCAAACTCTGGCGTCCCTAATGCTGCAAGTAATGGCAAAGTAATTCCAACTTTAGATAACGCACCAAAGGGTGGAACCCCACCGCTTCCAAAGAAAATTGTTGATCCCGCAACTTTGCAGGTTCCAGTTGCTGCTACCCAAGTTTCTGCTGTTGCGCCAGTTGCTGCAACCCAAGTTTCTCCTGTTGCGCCAGTTGCTGCTGCACCTGTAGCGCAAACTCCTGTTGCACCTGCTGCACCTGTTGCACCTGCTGCACCAATTGCTGCGCCAGTAACAAAGGCTTCTTCACAAACACCTGCGGACCCAATTGTTAAACCGATTCCAACTTTAGTAAGTCCTGGTGCATCAACACTTGAACCAATTCGCGGTGTAAGCGCTCGCGTTGTTCAAAGTATGGAAGCTTCGCTAACTGTTCCTACCGCGACAAGCGTGCGCGCTGTTCCTGCAAAATTGATGATCGACAACCGAACCGTTATTAACAATCACTTAAAACGCAGTCGCGGTGGCAAAGTTTCATTTACTCACCTAATCGGTTACGCAATGATCAGCGCAATTCGTCAGATGCCAGAAATGAATGCATTCTTCGGAGAATTAGATGGCAAGCCAGCAATCGGTAAACCAGAACATATAAATCTTGGAATCGCGATCGACTTGGCAAAGCCAGATGGTTCACGTCAATTATTAGTACCTTCTATTAAGGGCTGCGAAGAACTTGATTTTGCACAATTCTGGGCTTCATATGAAGAGACCGTACGCAAAGCCCGCGGTGGTTCGCTAACTGTTGAAGATTTCGCTGGAACAACCGTTTCACTTACAAACCCAGGAACTATCGGCACAGTTCACTCTGTTCCTCGATTAGTTCAAGGCCAAGGTTTAATCCTTGGTGTTGGTGCAATGGATTATCCAGCCGAATTCCACGGTGCGAACGAAGAAACGTTAGCCGAATTAGCAATCAGCAAAGTAATTACTCTTACAAGTACTTACGACCACCGAATTATTCAAGGCGCACAATCTGGAGACTTCTTAAAGCGAATTCATGAATTACTTCTTGGCGAAAACGGTTTCTATGACGAGATCTTCGCCGCGCTTCGTATTCCATACGTTCCGATCCGCTGGGTCGTTGATATGCGTTCTAGTAACGTTGATCAAGTTGGGAAAACTGCTCGTATCCAACAACTGATCCACGCTTATCGCACAACAGGCCACTTGATGGCAGATATTGATCCGCTTAAATATGTTCAACGTTCACACCCTGATCTTGATGTTGTTACACATGGCCTAACTCTTTGGGATCTAGATCGTGAATTTGCGACAGATGGTTTCGGTGGAAAGCCAGTTATGAAGCTTCGCAAGATTCTTGGAACTCTGCGCGATTCATATTGCCGCACTATTGGTATCGAATATATGTATATTGAAAATCCTGAAGAACGTAAGTGGATTCAGGAACATGTTGAAGTTGGTTCACCACGTATGCCACGTGAAGAACAACTACGAATCCTGCGTAAATTAAATAGCGCAGAAGCTTTCGAAACTTTCTTGCAGACAAAATATGTGGGTCAAAAGCGCTTCTCACTTGAAGGCGGCGAAACTTTAATTCCATTGCTAGATGCGGTTATTTCGGCTGCAGCAGAACGCGGCCTTGAAGAAGTTTGTGTTGGTATGCCACACCGCGGTCGCCTAAATGTTTTAGCAAATGTTGGTGGAAAGTCATACGGCCAAATCTTCCAAGAGTTTGAAGGTCACTACGCCGAGAACCAAGTTCAAGGTTCAGGCGATGTTAAGTATCACCTTGGAACTGCAGGAACTTTCACTGCAGAATCTGGTGCCACAACAAAGATTTATCTGGCTGCAAACCCATCGCACTTAGAAGCGGTAAACCCAGTACTTGAGGGCATTGTCCGAGCCAAGCAAGATAAATTAAATATTAAAGAGGCCTTCTCAGTTCTTCCAATTTTGTTGCACGGAGATGCAGCTTTCGCTGGTCAAGGTGTTGTCTCTGAAACTCTCAACCTTTCGCAATTGAAGGGTTATCGCGTTGGCGGAACCATTCATATTGTTGTAAATAACCAAGTTGGTTTCACGACTTCACCACATGCAGCACGTTCTTCAACTTATTCAACCGATATCGCAAAGATGATTCAGGCACCGGTATTCCACGTAAATGCCGATGACCCAGAAAGCGTTGTTCGAGTTGCGCGAATTGCATTTGAATATCGCCAAGCATTTAATAAAGATGTTGTAATCGACATGGTTTGTTACCGCCGTCGCGGTCACAACGAAGGTGACGAGCCAAGTTTCACCCAACCACTTATGTATAAATTGATCGAAGCAAAACGTTCTACTCGCAAGCTATATACCGAAGCGCTTATCGGCCGCGGTGATATAACTGTTGAAGAAGCAGAAGAAGTATTGCGCGATTACCAGGAACAATTAGATGCGGTCTATAACGCAGTCCACAATAATGAACCAGAACATAATACGAATATTGTTGTCCCGGTTGCCCCTGCCCCAGAGACTGTTAACACTGCAGTTGATGAAGCAACACTTCGCAAGATTGTTGCAACGCAAAATGCCATTCCTGAAGGTTTCAAGCCTCACGTAAAACTCACACCACAACTAGCAAAGCGCGTTGAGATGTTAGATGAAGGCACTGTCGATTGGTCCACTGGTGAATTACTTGCAATGGGTTCACTTTTACTTGAAGGCCATCCGATTCGACTTGCTGGGCAAGATGTTAAGCGCGGAACATTTAGCAACCGTCATGCGGTAATCGTTGATCAAAATAATGGATCCGATTGGGTTCCACTTCGATCGCTGATTTCAGATGAGAATCAATTCTTTGTATTTGATTCACTCCTTTCAGAATATGCAGCAATGGGCTTTGAGTATGGCTATTCAGTTGAACGCGAAAACGCCCTTGTTCTATGGGAAGCGCAATTCGGTGACTTCGCAAATGGCGCCCAAACAATTATTGATGAATTCATTTCGTCAGCGCTTCAAAAGTGGGGCGAGCGTTCTTCGCTAGTCCTATTACTTCCACATGGATATGAAGGCCAAGGCCCTGATCATTCATCTGGTCGCATCGAACGTTATCTCGCACTCTGCGCTGAATTAAATATGACGGTTGCACAACCTTCATCACCTGCTTCTTATTTCCACCTTCTTCGTTGGCACATGGCAAACCCTGCGCGTCGCCCACTTATTGTTTTCGAACCTAAATCAATGTTGCGCTTAAAAGCTGCAGCTTCTGGTCTGCAAGATTTTACAACCGGAACTTTCCGACCACTTATTGATGATCCAACAGTTGTTAATGCAACTCGCGTTATCTTCTGTTCTGGAAAGGTTTATCACGACCTGGTTGCAGAACGCACAAAGCTTGGTGAAACCTCAACAGCAATCATCCGACTTGAACAACTTTATCCATTCCCATCAGAACAATTTGCTGCGGTTACTGCAAAGCATCCAAATGCGAATCTGCTCTGGGTACAAGATGAACCAGCAAACCAAGGGCCATGGCCATTCGTTTCACTTACTACTAGTGAATTCCTAGAAGGTCGCACACTGCGTCGCGTTTCACGTCGCGCAACTGCAAGCCCTGCTACTGGTTCGCATCATCTGCATGAAGAAGAGCAGAAGGCTTTAATGATGGAAGCATTCACTCGTTAATTCCGAAAGAGTTTTACTTTCTTGCCAGGCGATATCTAAAAAGTAATTTCCCAATAATTTCGTCATCGCGCAGAGATCCCCAACTTCTAGAATCGGTTGAGGCTTCTTTATTATCGCCCTCTACCCAAATGCCATCTACTTTTTCTATCGAATCAATCCGCACCACGCGTTTAATTTGCAGAAAGTCGCTTTGAACTGAATCACTGCCATTTGTTTTGGCCCGACGTACAAGTACGACCTTGCCTATCAAGTTGTTTCGCCATTTCGCGCCACGCATATTTCCTTGAACTCCATTTGGGATGGGCGAAAAGAGTGAGAATAGAAGCCAATCCCCATTGTTATAGCTTGGTGACATCGAATCCCCGCGGAGCTCAATCCCCTTAAATCGGGTTGCCATAAATCTGGTTGGCACAAATCGGGTTGGCTTAAACAAGTTGACGCCCCCTAATTAATTTCGCAACGAAAAAATGCAACGGCTTCATAGGCGTAGTAGTGTCGCACCATAAATCCGGTAAATCCAGATGGCTCAAAAGATTGGAAATGAATTCAATGTCTAAATTAACTTTAAAAGCTAAGAACTTCTTCGCTCCAAGTGAAATCGCATTTGCACATTGCGATCTACCTTGCGGTGTTTATGACCCAGCTCAGGCGAAGATCGAAGCCCTTTCAATTAAGGCAACTATGGAGAAGTACGCGGCATCTAGTGATGCTGATTTCAAATCTCGCGCAGTTGCAATCAAGGAAGAACGCTCAGAAATGGTCAAGCACCACCTTTGGGTTCTATGGACAGATTATTTCAAGCCAAATCATTTTGAGGCTTACCCACAACTTCACGTTCTATTTAACGAGGCGACAAAGCTTGCTGGCGCCGGCGGAACAAAAGGAACAAATGATGTTGCTGTAGCCGAAAAATTAATTGCGAAGATTGATGAAATCGCAGAAATTTTCTGGGCGACAAAGAAGTAATAGCAATTCAATAACGGATTAATAGAACTGGCTCGCCTTAGATAATTAAGGCGGGCCTTTCTTCTTTGAATCTAAAATTGCAAGTTATTCTCGAGCCATCGATTCAGCCGCAATTCTTGCCGCAAAAGAGACGCGATCAACTATTTTTCTTGAAATAGTTCCAGAGGCGATCAATTTACTTCCATGATGAACTTCAATATTGAATTTGCAAAGTTGGCCATCGATTTCAATACAAGTGGCATGCGCCCGAATCTCTGTTCCGACACCAACAGATGAGTGTGTAGTAATTGCAAAATCAGAGGTTACGGATGTTTCACCAGATCCCAGATGTTCGGCAAGTGCAACAGAACATGCCCCTTCGAAAATATTTAAGAGGGTTGGGGTTGCAAGAATTGGTAGATCATTTAGCGCTTGGGCAACTGATGTATCTGCTGCGCGCACCGTAAGTGAGGCCATACCAACTGCCCCGCGGACGGCTTCAAGATTCATAACCGCTAACTTAGTGGGAAATCGCGTCTAATCTCGTGAGTTGTTTCAATTTCAATGTGTGTCTGACCATTGATTGTTGTCTCGGTTCGACGATATTCGGTAATTATCTGTGTCGGACTAATCATCTGTGAGGCAAGAAGTGCGGTCTGTTGTGCAATCCGACTTTGTAAATCATCCGGAGCCGTTTCGCAACATTCCTTCACAAGTAGCGACTTCATCTGAGCCAGAACATTACGCTCGTGTTCCATCTCGCTTAAACATTGCGGACATTGTTCAAAATGCAGTTCATAAGTCTGAACTTCGTTGGCATCTGCGATCTCATTATCAATGAAGAGAACGAGTGCGCGCATCACGTCATTACATTGCATCTGATCCCCCAAAGCCGCGATCCTTTGCATAATCAATAAGCAAGGTGCGAAGAAGTTTGCGACCGCGATGTAATCTCGACATGACGGTTCCGGCTGGAATTCCAAGAATCTCGGCAATCTCTTTATATGAATAGCCTTCAACATCTGCATAGAAAACTGCGAGACGAAACTCATCCGGAATTTCGTGAAGCGCGCGTTTAACATCGCCATCTGGCAAGTTCTCTAAAACTTCATCTTCTGCTGATTTACCTTGATCACTTGTGTGGCTTGCTGCAGCCGCCAATTGCCAATCTTCTACTTCGCCATCAGAGATAAGTGGACGACGTTGATCTTTGCGATAAGTATTAATAAAAGTTGTTGTGAGAATTCGGTATAGCCAGGCTTTTAGATTTGTACCTGGTTCGAATTGATGAAATGAGGTAAATGCTTTCGCATAAGTATCTTGTACTAAATCTTGGGCATCATGCGGATTTTTTGTGTATCGCATAGCTGCCGCATAAAGCTGATTTGTATATTGCATTGCATCGCGCTCGAATCTTGCAGTGCGCTCAACAACGCTCTCCTTGGCCAGCAAGCCGGCCGGAGTTCTAACTTCGATCTCTGATGACATCGGTAGTAAGGCTACTGCCAAGAGTTATCTCCAGTTCCAATACATTCAGTATGGGAAGAACCAACTGGCTGGGATTTTTATTCCCCATTTGGCAGCCGTGCTCGCTTAATTCTCTTTTAAT
>CANKCX010000045.1 GCA_947480375.1 Actinomycetota bacterium | reverse complement strand
TCCAACGGCTGAACCCGTCGCCATCACAACTGCATCGTATTTATTAGTTAAATCAGCAAGTGAAATATCTTTACCAAGTTCTACATTTCCAAATAACCGAAAACCAGGTTCCGCTGCAACCTTCTCGAATACCTTTGAGACTGTCTTAATCTTTGGGTGATCTGGTGCAACGCCAGAACGAACAAGACCCCAAGGAGTCGGAAGACGTTCAATCATGTCTATTGAAAAAGTTAATTCATCGCTCACGCTATTTTGAAGGGCTTGTGCAGCGAAATAACCAGATGGTCCAGCACCAACGATCGCTATCTTATATTTTCTTGCCACGAGGCAATACTAAGTGAAATAGTTAAAAGCTCGGAATAGGGCGAACTCTCATGGGATCTACTTCGAAAGGATTTGGTGCCTAATAAGGCCTAGAAAGCCCGTACATATCTGGTGTAGAAGTTCGCATTCTTTGTCCAAGCTATTGAAGTTCTGGCGCCCCAATCCACACCAATTCCTCTACTTGAATTTGTGGCATCTTCAGAGGAAGACCAGTAGTAGTTACCGCTTAGTCCGCCTGCAGTTCTATAACTGCTCTGCGACATAAGTAGAAGCTCTTCGTATGAAGGTAAGAACCATTGGCCAACGCTTCCATCAGTTCCGCCGTATCTTGAAGCTCCATACGCCGCGCCAGAAGTATCTGCCGTGGATCCAGTTGCACCATTATTGGTCAACATCTTTTGCGTGTTTGCATATCCAGCGCCAAATGCGGTTGAAGTTACTCCCGCTAAATTCGAAGTATCGGAAGACCATCTTAAGAAGGCATCTACTCCCATATTTTGATTTGTTACGGTACCTGCGGTCTGATTCCACTCTAAATAATGGCAACTTAGGTTGCATGAAGTTCCAGGCGCAGAAAAACCTGCAGCGCTGTAATAGAAAATAGTTCCGCCACCAGGTCCGCCACCAATCGCGCCAACCACACAAACTCCATCATCGATGCAGTTTGCAGGCACGTGCGAACTCGATTGGATGGTAATTCTTGAAACATTTGATGCTAAAGCTGCTGGGCTACCAAAAGTAACGGTGAATGTTCCCGATCCACTTGAAACCGTAGAACCTGAACCACCATGTCCAACTTCAAATGTTCCGGCATTGCTATAAACCACGGCTACTTTCGAAGTTGAGTTAAACATCGCGAGTGCATTAGATGTGGTTGAGTCATAAACTGAAATATTGAAGTCGGCACCATTACAGGTTGATGGGATTCCTGAAACTGTAATCGTGTTTAAATAGTGAGACCCGCTCCCAGATACATTCACAAAAGTTGAATTTGGAGTCACTGTTAAAACAGAGTTGCCGGAACATGCAGCGGTCATTGAAATGCCTTGGCCAAATTCAACAGCACTGCCAGAATTGAGTGAAATATTTGCCGCGAGTGTAGTTTGTACAAATAGTCCGCCGCTTATGATGAAAAGGATTAGCGCTAAACCTGATGAAAGTTTTTTCCTTTTAGGTTGGCTAATTAATTCAATTGGATCATCGTAATAATCTGCGGCATCATTTTCTTCTCTGTAAGTCATTTTATTATCCTAAAAAACTCTAATTGGCCGAGCAGAACGTGAATCATTCATAAGCCCAGCCCCCCAATTTGATTCACCATTACCGAAATAAATTAAGGAGGCAGATCCACCGGAAGTAATTGAAGACGAGAAGTAGTTAGTTGAACCACCGAAACCCTCGGCAGTATTGGTTCCCGCAGTATTGAAAGGCGTATTTCCCATACATTGACGCGAAGTAACGCCCGTTGTCTGTCCATTTGCATACTTACAAAGTTCATTTAATTCATTGAAGGATGGGATAAACCACTGACCAACAGTCGAGCTATAACCGATAGGCGCAAATGCGCGGGCCTTAACTGCTACAGAATTCGAGACCGTATTTCCGGTAAGTGCGGCAATTAATTGTGTGTTTCTAAATCCTTGACCAATAAACCAATTGTTCTTCTCTGCTTGGCCTCGATAAGTACCTACTTGAGTACCGAAAGTTGTAGAGAAATCTTGTGCTGGTAATGGTGAATTGGTAGAAGATAAATAGAAACTTTGTCCATCATTTTGAGGCGAACCCGTAAGCCATGTTGACTTGGCTACTTCTAAGTAATGACAATTTGTATCGCAAATTGATCCGGGCGCTGAGAACGCAGAAGCCGAAACAAAGAAAACGGTTCCGCCACCAGGGCCATCATTGCCAACACTACATATTCCATCAAGTATGCAATTAAGCGCAACATGACTCCCACTTTGTAGCGTTAATCTTGCAACATTTGATGCAAGCGCAACCGGCGTTGTAAATGTGATTGTAAAAGTTCCCGAGCCACTTGTGACACTTGCCCCTGCGCCCCCAGTGCCTATTTGAAAAGTTCCAGCGTTATTCCAAATTGTTGCAACAGTTTTACTTGTATTAAACATGGATAGCGCTGTCGAAGTTACTGAGTCATATACAGATATATTGAAATCTGCGCCGCTACATCCGGCTGGAATTCCAGAAACGGTAATGGTTTTTAGGTAGTACGAACCTGCTCCAGATGCATTTGTAAACTCAGAATTTGGTGTAACCGTCAACACGTCAGAGCCAGAGCATGCGGTAGTCATTGCTACTCCCTGACCGAATTCAACAGCACTTCCAGTATTTAATGAGATATTAGCGGCGAGTGTGGTTTGAACAAGAAGTCCACCGCCAACTAACAGCAAAAGAAGAGATAACCCTGAAGAGTATTTTTTTCTCTTTGGCTTAAGATTTAATTCAACTGGATCATCGTGATAATCAAAGGGCTCTCCATATTCTTTGTAAGACATAAAAAGAGACCTCCAATCTAAAAATGGGTGCAGAAGTTACAAATTTCGTTGACGAAAAATAGCGCTGTTACCAAGAGGGTCCAGATATCTAGGCGTGAGTGCTTCGAAATGGGAACATATGTGACAGTTAATCTCATAATTCTTATTGATTAATGGGAAACTTGCCTATGCGTAGAACTCGTCTTTTGTATGTTGAAAATGACCCAGCGCTCCGCAGGATTCTCGGTGAAATCCTTGGCAGATCCCCAGAGCTCGAATTAATCGGCAGTGTTGCCGGATCAGATCAAGCCATGGATCGAGAGCTAGTTAAAAAAGCTGATGTGGCACTAATAGATTTCTCTTTAGACCAAAATGGGTTGAACGGTATCGAACTGGGAATTGCTCTTAGAAACATCAACGAATACATTGGAATTTGTATCTACTCTCAATTCGCAGTGCAACAAATGGTCAGTAGGGTTCCAGTTGGTATGCGTGAGGCCTGGTCTTTCTTTGATAAATCTGCAGAGATGCAATTGTCAGACTATTTGAAAATAATTAAAGACACTGCCATTGGCAAAGGTAATTGGCAGGAAGTGCTTCAGGCAAAGAATGATACTCAAGAATCTGAATCATCAGTATTTTTCTCTCTTACTCCACGACAACGTTCTATTTTATCTTTAAGCACCCAAGGAAATAGCCCTCAAGAAATTGCAAAGCAATTAGGTATTAGTTATTCATATGTGAGAAAAGAGCTTTCACGAGCATATGCAATTCTTCTTCCAAATGCAGATCAGAGTTCTGATTTAAAAACGGCGGCGGTGCTCAAATATATGGAACTGCTGCGGATGTCATGAAATTAACAAAACTAAAAAATCTAGTTTCGTACTTTGGGCCATATCCATATAACCCAACACTTATTTTTCTTTTCTTTGGGTCACTTTATTTTTCTCGCTATGTTCCGATTGTTCTAAAAGAGCCAGCGGGTATACATAGAACTTTTGCTGCACTATTTATGATTATCTTGGCTTCTTTGACTAGTTTGGTTTTTGTTGCTTGCGTTTTCTTTTTCAAGAAATATCGACCGTGGAGCGCCGATAATCTTCTTGGATATATCTTTGAAATAGCAAGCGCGCAGTTCTTGCTTATATTTTTATCGCCTTTAATTCAAAAAGCTATAGAGAAACTATTCGATTATGACTTTTTAATTTTACTGACACTCACTCCTGGGCTCTTTATTGGTTCCATTTTTATTGCGATGCTTTCCTTGGCACTTATGCATCAATCTGAGCGAGTAATACAGGATCGATTGCTTCATGCAGAGGAATTGGTTAAAAAAATCGCAGAAGATCGAAGAAAACTTGTGATGTCAGATGAAGAAATGCGCAAGCAAACATCACAATTTCTGCATGATCGCATTCAATCGGATCTAATGGTTATTGGATTAAGCCTTAAATCAGTTATTGGAAAATCTTCGGATGAAGTAAGCGAGGCTGTTGAACAAGTTGCGAGACAATTGGAAAGGATCAGAACTTTAGATATAAGAAATTTAGTGCAGATCTTAACTCCGAATTTAGATGCCGGAGGCTTAAATGAAGCATTAGAGGTTTTGTGCTCCCAATATCAAAAGAATATGGACATCACGGTTAATATTGATGATGAGATAGAAAATTCAAATGCAAATATTTTGCTCGGAATTTATCGAATTGTTGAGCAATCCCTCTTAAATTCACTGATTCACGGACCCGCAGAAAGCGTTTTTATCTCAATCACATTCCATAAGGGCAATGAGATTTATCTAGATATCAATGACAATGGGCCGGGTGAAGATTTGGATGGAATCAAGCTTGGAGTTGGTTCCGCAATTATCGATTCTTGGGTAAATATCTTGCGTGGGCGAAAAGAGATAATTACTGCTCCAGGTAAGGGATATAAATTAGAAATTACATTTCCTGCTTAATCTCGAATCATTGAAGCAATAAACAGAACCATTAACAAATAGAACGCAGGCCAATTTAACATTTCGCCTGGTGGTGTGCCTACAGTTGTGACTGGCATGATTTTTCCGGAGATTGCACGCATCACGGGATCCATTGCAAGCGTAAGCAGAATTAAAGGTGTTAGGCCTGGATAGCGGAAGAAGAGAACATAGAGAAGTAGAACAAGAATAACTTGAATCGCTCCCCATTGGTGAAACATTGCAATGATGTTATTTCCACCTGTGATAGAAATATCCACACCAGCAATGCTGTGAGCCCCACCATCGGAACTAAAAAGGTGGATGCAACTTCGAACCAACATTACAAACAGGTATATCGCTGTAATTATGCGAACAAACCTAAATCCATGGAAAGTTGCTGGGTTCTTCGGAAGTATTTTCTTTGGTTCGAGCTTCATGATTCCTCCTAGAGAGATTTGCCGAGCTTGTCTAGCTTTATATTATTGCCGCGAAAATTAATGGATAACCCTTTAGAGTTGAGAACTACTGATTTTAATTTAAGCCCACGCGGAATTTCTAGATTCCGAACACTCTTTTTTGCAATTTGGCTTTGAATATCGGCTGGTAAAGAGGAAGCCGGAATTTGGCTTCCAAATATCGAAACACTTTGCAACTGAAAAAATATTTGGTTATTTGCAAACTTTGGAATGAGTAGCGCCTTCCCAAGCCCAGAGTTTCCCACTGAAACCTGAAGAGCATTTCCTACTATTTGAGCATTTTCTAATCCAGAATTCTTTGTGATAGTTGAAGCAGGAATTGTCGCTGTTATATCAAGCGATCCAACGAGTGTTGGTTGAGATTTGCTGATATTAGCCGCAGTAATTGCGAGTGCAGATTCAGCATCGCTGCCTTTTAGAGAATATCTCTCAATATTTATATCGGCTGCCCTAACTGAATCAGAAATTAGATTTTGCGGTACATCTAAAAAAGGAATAGAAGCACTGATCCCAGAAGCTTTTGGAAATTGTTGTTCTATGCGTGATGCGATGCGAGATGTCATCAAAACATCAGCAGTGACTGCACCTGCAATAAATAGCGCAACTGCCGCCCCGAAAACAATAAGTACTAAATAATTTCGCTTCAATTTAGACCATTTTCTCTACGTCAACCTTTGAACGCAGAAAATTAGCGTAACGAAATGAGAATATTAGGCGGGTATAGAAATCAATAAATGCACAGGATGAGAACAAGTGTGAAACTGGCGGAGACGAAGAGATTTGAACTCTTGAAGGGTTTTACCCCTTACCTCGTTAGCAGTGAGGGAATGAGGTTTGGGCTAACCCTTGTCTACGCTTGTTTAGGTAGTTTACATGGTGATTAAACAGTAAAAAAACCCCCAATGTTCTCTAACTCCTGGGCAAAACATGGGCAAAACATTGTTTTAGAAACCAAGTCCTTCTGACCACAATGGCTTTAAACCTTGTCGGGCCTGCTTGGTAATGTTCACATAGGTCAAGAACTAAGCGTTAAGCCCTTTAGCTTGCTTAGTGCCAACCGCGCCTACTGCGCACGGTGGTCCAAAAGGAAGACCTGCTGATGATGAAAGACACCATCAGATGAGCAGGAGGTTAAATCATGGAATCAATAATCCTTACTGGAATATCGCAGGGT
>CANKCX010000044.1 GCA_947480375.1 Actinomycetota bacterium | reverse complement strand
TCTTTACAGGTGCCCGCGTTTCATAAATTCTTTCTAACAAAGCCGCTTGCTGACGCCTTTCGCAAGAATGTTTCAGGTTCTAAAGATGGCTTGCCGGATTGGGCCAAAGACATTGCCTTGGGAAATGATGGTGGATTATTTAAAGCAGATGGTGCGGTCTGGAAAGTTCACGGAAATCTTGGGACTTTAGTTGGGGGAGTTCGCGCACTTTTGCTTCAAGCAGCACATCCGGCGCCACTAGCTGGTGTCGCGCAACATTCGAGATATGAATCTGATCCGATGGGCCGCTTGGCCGGAACTACCAGATGGCTGACGATCACGACATTTGGGTCAACTGAAATTATTGAACGCGAAGCAAAGCGGGTAAATGCGATGCATTCGAAAGTCTCGGGGGATTACACCGAAAAATCTGGTTCTCATTCGACCTATCGGGCCCAGGATCCACGGTTTTTATTATGGGTGCATTGCGCCTTCACTGATTCATTTATTAAATCTCACTTAGCTCTGGGATACCCATTGCCAGATGGGGCTGATGAATATGTCCGCGAATGGGCAAAGAGCGCAATTCCATTAGGGCTCAGTAACGCACCAAAGTCTTTGGCAGAACTTGAATCAACGTTGCAGGATTTTCGGATGAAAGATTTAGCGAGAAGCGAGAAAACTCTTGAAGTTGTGCGCTTTATTTTGAAGCCACCATTTGGAAGTACAGGTCTTCTTTTTTATCGGATTATTTCAAACGCTGCAGTCGCAACTCTTGATGCGAATGAATTAGAAATTTTAGGACTTAAGCCAAAGTCCAAGATTTGGTTGAAGATTGCCAGGGGAGCCCTAAATATTTTTAGCGCAATCCTTGGTCCGGAATCTCCGAGTCAGAATTTGGCTCGCCAGCGCATTGCCCGTATTAGTTGAAAATTCAACTAAATCTGTTATAGGCTTCAGGCATGACTTCAAAACAGCCAGCGCTTTATATCGGACATGGTGCGCCGCTGTTATTGGATGATCCAATCTGGTCTTCTGAATTAGAAAATTGGGCAAATCGTTTGGCGAAACCTAAAGCGATTCTGATTGTGAGCGCTCATTGGGAATCTGCGCCACTGGCCCTTTCGTCAGTTGAAGCCGGAACCCCACTTATTTATGACTTTGGTGGCTTTGATCCAAAATTTTATAACCTGCAATATCGAGCACCTGGCGCACCAGAATTGGCTGCGCGAATTCAATCGATTCTTGGCGATACCGAAACACATCAATCAAATCGCGGCCTAGATCATGGCGCTTATGTCCCACTTTTGAAAATGTTTCCGCAGGCCGATATTCCAGTACTTCAAATGTCGATCCCTACATTTTCACCCGAGAAGCTCTACGCCTTAGGGCAGAAGCTTGCACCGCTTCGCGACGAGGGAGTTTTAATAATCGGGAGTGGGTTCCTGACACATGGCCTGCCCTACTTAAAAGAATTTCGAATTGAAGCAACCCCACCAGCATGGAGTATCGAATTTGATCTTTGGGCAAAAGAGATCTTAGAACGTGGCGCAATCGATGAATTAATGAATTACAAAGAACTTGCACCTGGCTTGCCTTATGCGCACCCAACGGTCGAACATTTTGCACCGATCTTCTTAACACTAGGAGCCGCATCTAATCCCGAAGTTCCAATTACTTCAGAGATTGATGGCTATTGGATGGGGCTATCGAAACGCTCGTTCCAAGTAACTTAGAAATTAATAATTAGATCTAAGTACCAAGGTTCATTGGCTTTAGCCTTATGCAATTTACAATCAAATTCTTTACTCGCCAGGGCGAACAATTCATCCGGAGTTTTTGGGCTCTTGCTAGTTTTTAAAAGCAATCTAGTCAGTTCGCCCCGATATTTTTTCGAGAGATGGGTAATGACTGAAATCTTGCCTTTCTCTCTTTTGAAAACTCGAACCGCCACAGTCTTTGTTAGTTCAGGTTGCCAGACTCCTGCATAGGTTGAAGAGCGACAATCAATAATTAAATCTGCTGCTAACCCATCTAGAAGTGGCTTAAGAGCCGGCTTCCAATTAGAACTCTTGATTTTTGCCTTGTAATTTGGGATTCGATCTTGCGGACTTAAGACCCCAAAAATTGCCGAGACAATTAATACTGATTTCTCACCGCGTACTTTTGCAGCGTTGCTAAGTGAGCTCCAGTCCAAGGCTTGATATAGAACGCCACTGTAGACATCAATGGCTGGGGCAGTGGGTGCATTTGCAAGGGCCTTGGTCAGCAACCGACTTCGGATGGTTGAAAGCGAATCAGCAAAGACCATTTTCTTTAAATTGATTGAAGCCTTAGAAGTTGGTTCATTCTTACCCTCACTTGGCGGCAGAAGAATTAACATTTAGTTGCTTGCGGCAGAGTAGAAGCGACCAAGGAAATCTCGTTTAAATTCTTGGAAGTCGCCGTTCTCAATCTCGGTGCGCATCCGATCTACCAAGCGCACAATAAATCTTTCGTTATGGATAGTGGCCAAAGTAGCCCCAATCATCTCTTTACTGCGAAAGAGGTGGTTTAGATAAGCAGCTGTGTAGTTGGCACAGGTATAACAATCGCATTCGGCATCGATCGGATTAAAGTCACGATTGAATTTAGCGTTTGTAATATTTACGCGACCGGCGCTTGTTAAAACTGCACTTGTCCGTGCCTGTCTAGATGGGGCAACGCAATCGAAAGTATCAGCGCCATTTTCGACACCAACAAAAAGATCATCTGGTTCGCCGATGCCCAATAAGTGGCGAGGCTTTTCGCGTGGTAATTCATCGGTCATCCATCCAACAATGGTTCCAAGATTTGCTTTATCAAGTGCGCCACCAAGACCGAAGCCATCAAAGGTAATTCCATCTTCATCTAACCCGGCTAAATCTTTTGCAGCTTTGCGACGAAGATCTTCATATTGCGCGCCTTGCAAAACTCCCCAGAGGGCTTGATATGGCTTACTTGCGCGCTCGCGGGTTAGGCGGCCATGTTCTACTAAACAACGCTTGGCCCAGAGCCTGGTGCGTTCCAGGGACTTCTCTTGATACTTGCGAGTGTTATGAAGCGTTGTGCACTCATCGAAAGCAAAAATAATATCTGCGCCAAGTTGGTGTTGAACCTGCATCGAAATCTCTGGGGTAAAGCGATGCATCGAACCATCTAGGTGAGATTTGAAAGTAACACCATCGTTATCGACATGTGCCAGCCGTTCCTTTTGGTCTGCAATAACTTCGTCAGATCTGAAAGTCTCTTCATCCATCGCAATAACTTTCTTGAATCCCACACCAAGTGAGAGAACTTGAAAGCCGCCACTGTCGGTGTAAGTAGGACCAGACCAATTCATAAACTTTCCAAGGCCACCTGCAGCATCGACAGTTTCGGGTCCTGGTTGAAGATAGAGGTGATAGGCATTTGCCAAGAGCGCCTGCGCCCCAAGATCTTTCATTGATTCTGGAAGGACTGACTTGACTGTTGCTTTAGTGCCTACTGGAATAAATGCTGGAGTTTTTATTTCTCCGTGCGGGGTAGTTATTACGCCGGTACGACCATTTAAATTCGAGTCGGAAATATCTTTTACGACCTTAAATTTAAATTGGCTCATATCCGTATTATCTACCTTTAATTTCGTATGAAAACTTCTGTATATAGCTTTGCGGCAAAAAGGGCTTAAAACCGCCTTTTAGGGCGAATAATCCCCATTTCTGGGCTACCAAATTCGAACGCGCTCGCTTTCTGGCAGATAAAGCGCATCTTTTTCGTTCACACTGAAAGCTTCGTAGAACTCAGTGAGATTTCGGACGACTTGGTTGCAACGAAATTCATCGGGAGAGTGTGGGTCTGTAGCAACACGACGTCGAACCTCTTCGGCTCGCATTTTTTGGCGCCAACATTGCGCCCAACCCATAAACAACCTTTGATATCCGGTCAGGCCATCGATGACTGGTGGGACTTTGCCGGCTAGCGATAATTGATAGGCCTTGTATGCGATTGTTAGGCCGCCCAAGTCACCGATGTTCTCGCCAATTGTTAGGGCGCCATTCACATGTACATCAGGAGCTTCCAGTGGGTGCAATTCTTCATACTGAGCGATTAATTTATTCGCTCGCTTTTCAAATTCTGCGCGATCGGAATCAGTCCACCAATTATTTAGATTTCCATCGCCATCATATTTTGAACCCTGGTCATCAAAGCCATGGCCAATTTCATGACCAATTACGGCACCGATTCCACCGTAGTTAGCGGCATCATCGGCATCGAGATCAAAAAATGGAGGTTGCAGAATTGCTGCCGGGAAAACAATCTCGTTCATGCCCGGCATGTAATAAGCATTTACGGTTTGCGGAGTCATTAGCCATTCGGTGCGATCGACCGGGGCGCCGATCTTGGCAAATTCATAATCTTGGTTGAACTTAGTTACTCGCCCAAGATTTCCAATCAAATCATCGCGATCAATTTCAAGTTTCGAATAATCGCGCCATTTATCTGGGTAGCCAATTTTCGGAGTGAATTTATCTAACTTCTCAAAGGCCTTGCTCTTGGTATCGGCGGTCATCCAGGAAAGGGCGGCGATATCAATGCGATATGCCTCGATTAGATTTGCAACGAGTTCGACCATGCGAGTTTTTGCTGCCGGTGGGAAATGCTTCTCTACATATATTTGCCCAACCGCTTCGCCGAGTGAACCTTCAACCAGTCCCACACCGCGCTTCCATCGAGCTTTTAACTCTGGAGTTCCGGAGAGTTTCGTGCCATAAAAAGCGAAATTTTCATTCACAAATTCGCTGCTCAAATATGAGGCAGTTCCAGATAAAAGGTGCCAGGCCAACCAAGAGGACCAAGGCTTTGCCTCGAAGTTATTTAGTAATTCGCCAAGGCCGGTGAAGAAAGAGGGCTGGCGAACAATTACTGAATCCATAACCTTGCTCGGAACCTTTGAAGCCGAAAGCCAGGTCTGCCAATCAAAGCCAGGGGAGGCAGCCTTTAATTCTTCGAGATTCATTTTGTTGTAAGTAAGAATCGCATCTCGATCTTTTACTTGATCCCAATGCTTGCTTGCGATTTGGGTTTCTAATTCGAGAATTGCTACTGCGCGATTTCTTGGCTCATCAATTTTTGCAAGAGTAAACATTTTTTCAATGTGGTCTACAAAGGCGCTGCGAATTTCAGCGAATTCTTCTTCGCGATAGTAGGCCTCGTCCGGAAGACTTAAGCCAGCCTGCCCGATATATGCAATGTTGGTATTTGAATCCATATTGTCGGTTGTTATGTATTGATAGAAAATTCCACCGAGCCCACGGCTTTCAAAATCCCCAAGCACCTTATGAAATTCTGTAACGTTTGAAATCCCAAGTGCGGTCGAAAGATCATTTGATATTGGTGAAATTCCAAGTGCGTCGGCCTTTGAGGCATCCATGAAGGATGCATAAAGATCTCCAATTTTCTGAGCAACAGTTCCTTTGGCCCCACCGCTTGCACCAAGTTCTTCAATAATTTCGCGAACCTGATTTTCTGCATTTTGGTAGAGCTCGTAGAAGGCGCCATCTGAAGATCGGTCTGATGGAATTTCGGCGCTATCGATCCAGGTGCCATTTACATGTCGGTACAAATCATCTTGTGGGCGAACCCCGGGCTTTAAATGCTTTAAATCGATTCCGCTTTTCATGGGCAGGAGCCTATTACACGCCAAAATAAGTAATTCAACTTTCAACTAATTCATTTTTAATCTAAACTTCGAGCATGGCCAGCCAATCATCAGATAAGACCCCAAAGTGGTTAAACCCAAGGGAGATGAAGGCTTGGCGTTCTTACATAATCGCTTCTCGCCGCTTACTTGAGGCTCTGGATTCAGATCTAGAGGGCCATGATTTATCTATGGCCGACTATGAAGTATTGGCCCAACTTTCAGATGCTCCAGATCGCCGAATGCGAATGACTGAACTTGCAGAAACCGCGATGCTATCCAAGAGTCGACTCTCGCATCGGATGAAAGTGATGGAGAAAGCTGGCTGGGTTCGTAGAGAGGTTTGTCCGGAAGACAAGCGAGGTTCATTTGCGGTCATGACCGAAAAGGGTTGGCGCGCAATTGTTAAGGCAGCCCCAGATCATGTATCAAGTGTGCGAAATAGATTCGTTGATAATTTAACTTCCAAGGATCAAGAAGATTTAGCGAAGATATTCGATCGTGTAACAATCAAACTTCGCGATCAATTCTTGAACAATTTATAATTTGTTTTTATAAATGAAAAAGCCCCGCAGTTTTCACTGCGGGGCTTTTTCGAGAAAAACTACTTTGCAGCAGCCTTCTTACGACGACGCTTCTTTGGAGCAGCTGCTTTAACAGCAGCCTTCTTGCGACGCTTTGGAGCAGCCTTCTTAGCTGCTGCCTTCTTGCGACGCTTTGGAGCAGCCTTCTTAGCTGCTGCCTTCTTGCGACGCTTTGGAGCAGCCTTCTTAGCTGCTGCCTTCTTGC